>CAYJJP010000012.1:0-21566 GCA_964370525.1 uncultured Desulfovibrionaceae bacterium
ATTGTGAGGAATTTTCTTCCTTTTTTTGGCCTCAAAGACTTTACAAGAGATTGTTATGCAAAAAGCATGCCCGATTTGTGTTTAGCATGTTTTTTAATGAAATCTAGTGTTTAAGTGTTTTTCGGCCATGATTGTCTTTGCGGAAACTCGGAAAATAAGTCTTCTCTTGAGCGTTTCATGGCAACGTTAACGCACCTTATCCCTTTTGTTCATGTGGAATTTGAAGTGGTGGTTGTGGATTGACCATGCCGCTTGGATTCATCATGCCGCTAGGAGTTGTTGTATTTTGTGGTGGCATAAAGTGCTCACTAAGTCCCATGTCTTGTGTTGTTGCGTTTGCAGGTTGCGGTGCGGGCGTAGCCGATGGATTAGTATAAGGTAACGCCACAGGCTGCTCTGTGCTCTGCGCTTGTGGGCTGGTATTGTACGGCATTACGGTGATATTTTTAACCTCTTGTTGTTGCCCTTGGGGCTGAACTATGCTTTGCGCTAAGGCAAGGGCTTGCTGTTGTGCTGCTAAAGCATGTTGCGCTGATTGCGCTGGTTGCGTCATTGCGTTTTGATTCATATTGTGCGTAAGTGTTTGTCGAACCAATCTTTCTGTGTCGCCATTACGTTGATTCTTAGGAATGTTTGTTGTATACGTTGTGCGTACAACAGGGTTTTGCATGCCATGATTTTGTGCTGCGGTGATAATTGGCGCACCTTGCACATGCGAAACAGGCTGGCTATTTGCGTTAGTTGCGCTAGTAGCTTGCGGTGTTAACATATTTCCTTGCTGACCTTTTTGTTGTAAGCCGGTGAGAAATTGCTGTACAACGGCACTATTTTGAGGATGAGCCTGTGCCATGGCCTGCGGATTTTGTTGCGCATTGGCAAGGAAAGCTTCCAAAGCTTTATTGTTGTTTTGTCCATTGCCGGAAATGATTTGAGTATGGACTTTAGGGTTATTTGCAGTTGCTTGCGCTTGCTGTGTTGCTTGTCCGGCTTGAGCAGGATTTACAAAGTACTGTTGTGGATTTTGCTGTCCTTTTTGTGCGTTATTTACATTATCCGTATTGATTTCTTCATATAAGGGAGCATTCACATGCGTCGAGGCGTCTGCATGGAGATTTTGAGACACTGGATTCTGTGCTTGCTTTTCACTGTTCTTGTTTTGCTTATCCAAATCTGCCAAGGGAGATGCTAAAAAGGGCGCCGGCTGAATAACAAAGCCTTTCGAATCAGTGGACGATGCTGTATTATTCGCTGCTCTATTATTGTTAAGGGCTAAGCCGGCAGAGTTGTGGTTTGCGCTGCTGGCAGTAGTGCGACTTGCTGAAACAAGATTCTGCGAAAGTTGCTCATACATCATGTCGGCAAGCCCTATGCCGCCACCTTCTGCCATTTTTTTAGAAAGTTCTTGGTCGTACATGCTTTGCCAAAATTTTTCTTCCCGTCCCACTAGGGGATTTTCTTGGGGAAGGGTGGCGCGCATTTGCTGCCACATTTTTTGGATGAAGATAGACTCAAAGCCTTCGCATTGCTCACGCAATTTCTTAGACTTTTCGGCTTCCGAAAGTCCACTTTTACCCAGTGCCTTAATCTCATTTTGTGCAAGCTCCACTTTTTGGTGTTGCAAGTTGGAGGTGGTGTTATTGGCATTTTGCGTTAAATGAATATTTGACATATTAGATTACCTCCAAGGTTGCATGGAGCGCGCCTGAAACTTGTAGGGTGCGCAAGATAGAAATAAGGTCACGCGGCGTGGCGCCAATGGCGTTAAGGCCATCAACTAATTCTTGTAGGGTTGCCCCTTCCACCATCATAAGGTGTCTGTTTTCTTCACGCACGTTGACTTCTGTCTCTGGGCTGACCACGGTTTGTCCTTGCGAAAAAGCGCCTGGCTGTGAAACTTGTTCGGCTTCTTGTACGGTTATTTGCAAATTGCCATGAGCAACGGCCGTTTGGGAAATGCGCACATTACGCCCAAGAACCACAGTGCCGGTTTTTTCATCGACTACCACTTTAGCCGGGCCATCGGGAGAAACTTCGATATTTTCAATGGAGGCCATGAGTGGTACCAAATTTCCTTGGTACTGACCGGGCACATTGATTTGTACTGTGGACGCATCAAGAGCCTTGGCAAACTTTCCGCCCATAGCTCGATTCACACGCTCAGAAATATTTTGGCTGGTGCTAAAATCTGCATTGCGTAAAGAAAGAGTCAAGTTGCTTTGATCGTTAAATTGAAAGGGAATGGCACGCTCGACTATGCCACCGCCGGGAATTATGCCCACGGTAGCAATATTTTTTTGCGTAGAAGCAGCTGCACCTCCGGCTGAGAATCCACCCACCGTGAGTGAACCTTGCGCCAACATATAGACCTTACCGTCAACACCCTTCAGTGCTGTTTGTAGCAGAACGCCGCCAAGTAAGGATGTGGCATCCCCCACAGAGGAAAGAGTAACGTCAAGTTTTGAGCCGGGCTTGGCAGAAACAGGCATGCGTGCCGTTACCATTACTGAAGCCACGTTTTTGACTTTAACTTTTGATGAGTCTACGCCAATGCCCATCTTGTCCATCATATTGACAATGGAGGCCGTGGTGAAGGTTGAGCCTGTTTTATCGCCTGTGCCCGCAAGCCCCACCACTAGGCCATAGCCAATGAGTTGGTTGTCGCGTTGGCCGGAAAAAGTGGCGATGTCCTTGATGCGTACCGCATGTGCAGGTAGGGTGAAAAGAGTAATAAGTGCTGCAATTAATAGCAGTTGTATGTGCATACGTACGACATATTTTACAATAAGGGTAGCGGTCAAAAACATGACAAATCTCCTGTAGGGTAGTTCCCTTACGGGGGATTTGCAAAAAATATGCCGATACGATGCAGATGTTAAAGCATAAGCGAATAAATCAGGTATATTCGCCTTGAGTGTTGTTTTTTAAATTAGCGTGAGCCGGCTGCTTTCAGTATGTTTTTAATGGTTTCGGCATGCATTTTATTCATGCCGGCGTATTGCAATACGGTTCGTCCATTGTCGCTTATGGGGCTGGGGTAGGCTCCGTTTTGCAAAAGCACGCTGACCACTTGGGGGTTTCTGGTGTATCCGGCCGCAAACATCAGCGCTGTTTCGCCCATGTTGCTACGTGCGTTAACATTGACACCGGCATTAATAATTGCCTGTATTACCTGAGGTTCGCTATTGCTCAGTGCGGCAAACATGAGCGGCGTAAAGTTATTGCTCATGCGTGTTTGAGCGCCATGCCTAAGCAATGTTTGTACGATGGCAGGGTTGGTATTGTCAGAAGCAGCATCAATGAGCGCCGAACCCATGTGGCTCTTGGCATTTACGTTGGCGCCAAGGCGTATAAGTGTTTCGATGAGTGCAGGATTGCTTGCGCTTCTGGCCGCAAACATGAGCGGAGTATCGTCCAAATAAAAGCCGTCTTCGGCATTATTTGTGGAGCGCATATTAACATCAGCTCCTTGATTGACGGTGTTTTGCACATCTTGCACGGTGGCTGTTTTCCAATACTGATCCGTCAAAAATTTGTGCTCATAGGCCATAGCAGTGCTTGCCAGGGCAAATGTCATGCATAGGATGGCAGTTGTGCAAAATTTTAAGTTATAGTTCATTTACTTACCTCTAAAAAATTATTGTGACGTTTCGTTGCCTTGTTTTGCGTCTTGTAAGTTGGTAACGCTCATCATTTTTAGCGCAACTTCCTTGACTCCATCGGTTTGACGCCATTGTGAAAAAAAGTTTTGCCAAGCCCCAAATTCCATGAAGCCTTCGTCCAGTTGAGCTTCATGCGTTTGTATGAATGTGTTAAAGAGTTGTAATTCAACTTGAAATGTTGTGCTGTCAAATATTGTACCCGATGAATCCTTGGGGATGGTCTTTCCGTCAAGCTCTGTGAGCACATGTTCACAGACGGCAGCTTGCGAAGTTTCGAAGGTAATTTCCTTGCCGTTAATTTTATCCAACATGGGGTAAAAGCCGGGGTACAAGCTTTTTATGCGTTCAATAGCTTGTTCGGGTACTTGAATGTACAGTTTTTCGTTATTTTCCTCGGCATGAATAAAATAAAAGCGTAGCCAATTTTCAAACATGACTACTTCTAAAACTTTTGCAATGTTTTTACCGAAATTTGTGGAACTGTCTAACATGGTATTTTCTCCTCAGAAACATTTTTGAGCCTTGGTTTGATTTGCCAACGCTAAGTAATTTATAAATATAACGCTGTACTCTGTCAATTGCAAGTATTGTGCTGTTGTTAAAAAAATACTCTACCTTTTGAGTATATAAAATCATTGAATTTATCAAGAATTTTCACGCTTGCTTAACTGGCGCACACACTATATAATGGGCAGATGATTGATTACATCGCTAGCCTAAATACAGCACAGCATGCCGCTGCCACCGCCGCCGACGGAGCAACGCTGGTTATTGCCGGAGCAGGTTCCGGAAAAACACGCACCATTGTCTACCGTTTGGCATGGCTTTTTGAACAAGGTGTTTTGCCCTCAAATATGTTGCTTTTGACTTTTACACGCAAGGCAGCGCAAGAGATGCTTTCTCGTGCTTCGCAGCTTTTGCAGCATGGGCTTATGGGCGTTCAGGGGGGCACATTTCATAGTTTTGCTTACAGCGTGTTGCGCAGATATCGTCCCACTTGGCTTGAAGGGCGTAATTTTTCCGTTATGGATAGCGCTGATATAACCTCTGCCATTGGGCATTGTAAGGAAGAACTCGGCCTAAGTAAAAAAGATCGTTCTTTTCCTAAAAGTCAAAATATTGTAGGTATTTTAAGTAAGTCTCGCAATAAAGAAATCAGCGTAGAAGAAGTGCTTAGGCGTGAATCTACGCATCTTTTGCCTTATACGGATGCGCTTGTGCAAATACAGACTGCATATGAAAAATATAGGCAAGCTCACGGATTATTTGATTATGATGACTTACTTTTTGAGCTTGAAAGATTGTTGCAAGAAAATCGAGCCGAAGTGCAGTATTTGCGTGAGAATTATCCATATATTATGGTGGATGAATATCAAGATACCAACCTTGTGCAAGCACGCATTGTACGTTTTTTGGGAGCAAAGGAACATGGCGGCAGTGGAAATGTCATGGCTGTTGGCGATGATGCGCAATCTATTTACGCATTTCGTGGTGCAAATGTTCATAATATTTTGGATTTCCCAAAGCATTTTCCCGGCACTACCATAGTGCGCCTTGAAGAAAATTATCGTTCCACGCAAAATATTTTGGACGTAGCCAATAATCTTTTGCGTTTTGCGGCTAACTCCTATGATAAAAAATTGTTCACCACGCGTGAGGGTGGTAAATCCGTACAATATATACAGCCGGCCAGCGATAAAAGCCAATCTGATATGGTGGTGAGTCGCATAGAAGAATTGCTAAAGGAATATCTTCCGCATGAAATCGCCGTTCTTTTTAGAGCCGGTTTTCATTCGTATAATCTTGAAGCGGCGCTACAAAGGGCAGGTATTTTATTTCGTAAATATGGCGGATTACGCTTTTCGGAAGCAGCGCACATCAAAGATGTTTTGGCCTATGCTCGGCTTATTATAAATCCACTTGATTTTAATGCTTTTGAACGCATTGCCACGTTCCACAAGGGTGTCGGAAAAAAGACGGTACAAAAGCTTTATGCAGTGGCCATGCTTCAAGATGCGGCCGCAACGGAAAAAGCCTTTGCTAAATTTTCTGGATTCTTAGCTGATATGCGCTTTATTGATAATGTACGCGCGCAAAATGTATCGCCCATGCTGTGCATGGAAGCCATTTTAACTCATTATACTCCTCTGCTTGAGCAACAATATACTGACGATTGGCCTCGTCGTTTGCAGGGTCTTGAAGAAATTCAGCGCATGGCCTCAACGTATCAGGATTTAGATCTTTTCATTGCTGATTTAGTGCTTGAGAGTGCTGAAGATGACGGGCATGACGAACAGCATATTTCACTTTCCACTATACACTCAGCCAAGGGGCTTGAATGGAATTGTGTATTGATTATTGACCTTGTGGAAGATCGCTTTCCTTCACGTCATGCGCACAGCGACCCCGAAAGCTTTGAAGAAGAGCGGCGGCTTATGTATGTTGCCTGTACGCGCGCAAGGCATTGCCTTGAATTATATGCGCCGGGCAGTATTTATTTGAAGGGTAGGGGGTCTATGCCTGCTAATCCCAGTCCCTTTGTGCGAGAGCTTCCTTCCGGTATGTGTGAAGAATGGTTTGAAAGTTATGATGGTAGAAAGCAAAAACGCCGAGAGCGCAATGCGGTTGTTTCGCAACACGCATTAAATAAAGTTCGTTCCGATGGTTTTGGTTCAAAGTTCAAACAAAATCAAATGGATGATGTGGCTTTAACGCATACGCAAATGGGACAACAAGACCGCAATGCGCCATTGCCATTGGGGTATTGCCAGCACAAAATTTTTGGGCGTGGGAAAATGATTAAATTCATCCCTCCCGATAAGTACCAAGTGAATTTTACGGGTTTTGGTATTAAAACTATTTTACAGGATTTTTTACTACCAGAAAAATAAAGACCTCTGCGCAATTTATTGCGTAAGGTCTTTGGAGCGTTGACGGTAGTCAATGCGACCGAAAATCAAGAGTAGACGGAGCTTTGCTTCGTCGTTAAATGATTGATTTTCGTGTCTTAACCTCTGCACGGTGAAATCACCAAATAAAGCATGTCTTGTATTTTTATGTAAAAGCAATTACCTAGAAATAATTGTGCAGAGGCCTTAAATAAGAGGAGGTAAGCCAAGTGACAGTCCTTTCTGAAGCGTTTATTTTAGACTTACTTGCCAAACATTTTCCGGAAAACCATTCTAGTCTGCTCATGGGGCGAGGTGATGATTGCGCTGTTATTCGTTCCCAAGGCGCTCTTTGCCTGAGTACCGATTTATTTATTGAAGACGTTCATTTTCGTACGACATATTTTTCGCCGAGCGAAATCGGACACAAGGCTCTTGCTGTAAATATGTCTGACATTGCTGCCATGGGTATGCGCCCCATCGGCTTTAGTCTTGGGCTTGCCATTCCGGAGCATATGGATGCGGATTGGCTTGAGTCCTTTTTTTATGGTATGGGGCAACTGGCCGCAAAGCATAACATTGTTCTTTCCGGCGGAGATATTTCACGAGCGGAAAAAATTCATATTTGTATTACTATTTGGGGCGAAGCCGGTACGCAAAAAAATCTTACCGAAAATAAAACGCATTACTTAAGTCGTGGTGGTGCCATGCCCGGGGATGTTATTTTTGTGGTTGGTAATGTGGGACTTGCACGCATTGGCCTTGAAAAGCTGGAAAAATATGGCAGAAAAGCTCAGGAAACTTGGCCTTGCTCGTGTGCAGCTCATTTATTGCCGGAACCGCAAATAGATGCCGGGCTTATCCTTGCTCGTTCGAGTAACAATGTTCGTCCGCCTGTACTTATGGATCTTTCCGACGGGCTTGCTCGTGATATGCAGCGCCTTTTGGGAATGGAGAAAAATAATATGCTTGGTGCGCACATTGTTTTACCGGAGGCGCTTTTGCATCCGGAAGTCATACGTTACGCCAAGGAAAATGGTTTTTGCGCCGCTGAGCAAGCCTATCTTGGCGGTGAAGATTATGCATTGCTCGGTGCGTGTATGCCGAAATTATTACCGATATTACATGCAGCCTTGCCCAATATGCGCAGCATTGGCAGTGTAACCGATACTCCGTATATTGAACTAAATGGTAAAGTGATGAATATGCAAGGTTTTGACCATTTTGAAAATGGTTCAAATAAACAAAGGAAATAACATGAAACAGTGGGGCTAATAGGCGGCATGAGCTTTGAAAGCACGTTGACTTATTATCAAATAATCAACGAAGAGGTGAACAAAAAGCTCAATGGTTTACATTCTGCAAAGATTTTACTTTATAGTGTTGATTTTGCCGACATAGAAAAGCTTCAAGCTCTTGGTGATTGGGATGCTTGCGG
Organism: uncultured Desulfovibrionaceae bacterium; assembly: GCA_964370525.1. Lineage (GTDB taxonomy): Bacteria > Desulfobacterota > Desulfovibrionia > Desulfovibrionales > Desulfovibrionaceae > CAYJAD01. The sequence goes on from CAYJJP010000012.1 coordinate 7,986, forward strand.
ACAACAATTGTCAGAAGTTGCTGTGCGCCTTGAAAAAGCAGGAGCTGAGCTTATGGCTATTTGCACCAATACTATGCATAAAGTTGCAAAAAATGTACAAGCAAATATTTCCATTCCGCTCATTCACATTGCGGAAGCAACGGCCTACGAAATTAAAAAGCAAAATTTACATACCGTTGCTTTGCTGGGTACTAAATACACCATGCAGCAAGACTTCTACAAAGAAAAGCTCATAGAACATGATATTAACGTACTTATTCCATCAGAACAAGATATTCAATTTGTTAACGATATAATTTATAATCAACTTTGCCTTGGCAAAATTAATGATAGCTCAAAACATACATATCAACAAATTATAAATAAGTTACATGCTAACGGGGCACAAGGCGTAATTCTTGGATGCACAGAAATTGGCCTACTTATTACCCAAGATGATGTTGATTTGCCAATTTTTGATACAACTATTATACATGCAAAAGCCATTGCCAATTACGCACTACAATCTTTATGAAGAAATATAAACACAATGTTAAATTCAAAAAGAGCAATATAGAGGTCTTGACAGATGCATGAGTCCGGCTTATTTAAAAGGTTTACCAAGGAGACTTTGATGAAAGCAAAAAATCTACACCAAAAATATAAAGATGCGCAAAACAGGCATGGCGAAAATGATGCCGATGCCGCTCAAGAGGAGTGCATCATCCCCCTTGATCCCGATGCCCTACCCGAAATCGACCTTGACAGCATTAATATTGCTGAGGAAGAAGCAGCTGCGCCGCGTGACCCGCAAGAAGTAGCGCGCGAGGCGCATTTGCGTGCGCTTGCCGACATGGAAAACTATAAAAAGCGCCTTGCCCGTGAGCATGATGAGCAAATGGCTTATGCGGCAGAAAAAGTACTGGCGAGCTTGCTTCCAAGCCTTGATAATCTAGATCTTGCTTTGCAATATGGCAGTAATAATGAAGCCTGCAAAGATTTGATTATGGGTATTGAAATGACACGCAAACTTTTGCTTGATGCCGTAAAATCACATGGCCTTGAGCCGGTGGGCGAAGTGGGTGAAGCCTTTACTCCAGAACTCCATGAAGCTTTAACCTTTGAACAACGTAGTGATATGGAAGAAAATCATGTCAGTACCGTGATGCAAAAAGGTTATAAACTCAAAAATCGTCTACTCAGACCTGCCAAGGTTTGCATCAGTAAAAAATAATTTAAAAATCCACTTTAAAGCAAGAGAGGAAAATCTTTTATCAAAAGATTTTCCTCTCTAAACTTTAATAACTCTACTAAACGTTTTTAATTTTACCAGTCAAGCGTTCCCTTAAAAGCTTTTACCAATTCACGCACAGGTTCAGCACAAATTTTTGAGCTGCCACTCATTATGTGTAATATTTTGTCGTCGGTTACTTGACCAATTTTTGCCACATGTCGTGAGGCATGTACATTGAACAGTGTTTCAAAAAGAGCAGACTTTTCAGCCGGCACTGAAACCAACAAGCGGCTAGCTGATTCACTGTATAAAAGTTCTGTTTTGTTCATGGCTTCAAAACTTGGTACGGCATTAAGGTCAATGCGTGCACCAAGTCGACCGCCGATGCACATTTCTGCCACAGCCACAGCAAGGCCGCCGTCGGACAAATCATGACTTGCCGAAACAATGCGCTCATAAATGGCGCGGTGCAAGAGGCGATACATGGGCAGGGCGGTTTGTACATGTACATGTGGTACGGTATTGCAATCAAGACCTAGCTCAGAAGCAGCTTCGGAGCCTGCCATTTCTCGCCATGTTCCGCCTAGCAGGTAGATAACATCGCCAGCTTTTTTGAAATCTGAAGTTTGTGTGCGTAAAACATTTTCAATGACACCAAGCACTGTGAAAAGTACTGTTGGCGGAATGGAAATGCGCTCACCACCGCCGGTATAATCGTTTTTCATGGAGTCTTTGCCGGATACGCATGGAACGCCGTAGGCGTAGGCAAAGTGTTCAAGTGCTTTACAAGCTCGCACCAGCTGTGCAAGTTTAAATTCGCCATCGGGATTTTTTTCCGATTGCACCGGGTCGCACCAGCAGAAATTATCAAGGCCGGCTAGCCTGTCCGGGTCGGCACCAACGGCAACGGCATTACGAATGGCCTCGTCCATAGCATTGGCCATCATCCAATATGTATCGTAATCACTGAATTTTGGGCAAATACCATGAGCTATAACCAAACCGGCATCCGATTCAAGCACAGGACGAATGACGCCGGCGTCTGAGGGGCCGTCACGTTTTACGCCCACCAGCGGTTTAATGGCGGAGCCACCACGCACTTCGTGGTCATATTGACGTATGATGTATTCTTTTGAACAGATATTTAGGCGACCGAGCATTTTTTTAAGAAAGGCGCCGCTGTCAACGTCAGTCACTTCTAGGCGAGAGTCCGCTTTTTCCTTAACTTCCCATCGTGCTTGTAATTGCAGTTGCGGTACTCCGTCATGCATAAATTGCATGGGCAAGTATGCAACGATTTTATCATTATAGAGCACATGAAAATATCCGGAATCGGTAAATGTTCCAAGGGCTGTAGCCTCCACATCCATTTCTGCCGCCAAAGCAAGGAAACTATTTACTTTGTGTGCCGGTACAGCTAGGGTCATGCGCTCTTGCGCTTCGGAAATAAGTATTTCCCATGGGCGCAAGCCATCGTATTTCAAGGGGCATTTTGCCAAATCAATGAGGCAGCCGCCTGTATCTTCTGCCATTTCGCCCACTGAAGATGAAAGGCCGCCGGCGCCGTTATCGGTAATGGAATTATACATGCCTAAATCCCGTGCGCGTAAAATAAAATCATACATTTTACGCTGGGTAATGGGGTCGCCAATTTGAACAGCTGTGGCCGGTGAGCCTTCGTGCAATTCTTCTGAGGAAAAAGTAGCGCCATGTATGCCATCTTTTCCGATGCGTCCGCCAACCATGATGACCACATCACCCACCAAGGCTTTCTTCTCATGCCCTGGTTTGCCGTCAACTTCCGTGGGAATAATGCCCACAGTGCCACAATAAACCAGTGGTTTACCAAGGAAACGTTCATCAAAAACCAATGAGCCGTTCACAGTGGGGATGCCGGATTTATTGCCGCCATGTTCAACGCCTTCCCGCACTCCTTCAAGCACTCTGCGTGGGTGCAAAAGTCGTGGTGGCAATTCTTCCTTATGGAAAGGGGAAGCAAAACAAAAAACATCGGTATTGCAAACAAGATCAGCGCCCATGCCCGTACCCATGGGGTCACGGTTAACCCCCACAATGCCGGTAAGTGCACCGCCGTATGGGTCAAGAGCCGAAGGGCTGTTGTGTGTTTCTACTTTAATACAAGCATCATAGGCGCCTATAAATGAAACAACACCGGCATTATCTTTAAAGACGGATTTACAAAAATCATATTTTCCAAGGCGTTTGCGAATATTTGCGGTAACTTCACGAATAGTAGTTTTATAGAGATTGTTTACGTCTTCGCGGCTGTTGGTTTGCGTATTGTTGTAATCAATGCGTGAAGCCAAGATTTTATGCTTACAATGTTCTGACCATGTTTGGGCAAGCACTTCAAGTTCTGCATCTGTAGGATTGATGGGTAAACCTAAGGCCTTACGTTCTTCTTTTACGTTTTCTTGCAAGAAGAAATCCCTAATGGTTTGCATTTCTAAGAGATTAAGCGCAAGGGTATTGTCCTTACTTACTTGCATGAGCTTGTCATCGTCCATAGCAGCAAGGTCAAAAACTCCTACTTCATCGCTGGCAGTACCGCTAACTTCCGCTGCTTGCGCATCAAAGCCGGGCTTTTCGAGCCACTGCGCTTTGTCTTTTATGCGATAGCGTTGAATGAGTTCGTTGCACAAAAGATTTTTGGCGATATTTTCAACGGTTTGTAAACTAAGTGGGCTTTCTTTCTGCTCTTTAAAGCGGTATTGTACCGACGTATAAACACAAAGGCTGTCGCGTGGTATTTTCAAAACCATGGCGGCAGTATCTCTGGCGGTTCGTGCTTCATTGTCTGTTACACCGGGACGGAAGCCCACTTCCAGTATAAAGTCAGCTTCATAAGGTTGCATGGGCAATGGTTCTGTGCTTGCTGATTGGATAACAAAATCATGCAATGCGCCCTCTTCCAAGAGTTTTTGCACTTGTGGCGGCTCAAGTCCGTCTATGGTGAAAACTTTAATTTGACGAACGAAAGCAAGGTCAATGCCAAGTGCTTTGTCGATGTGATTGCATGTTTTTTTGCCAAGAGTGTCAGTGATGTGTGGAAGCAAGCCCACTTCGATACGCTGTAGCATGGAATTCTCCGTGAAAATTATTTTTGACGTTGTTGCACGTAGGTTGTCATATCCAGCAAAATATTCTTTTCTGCTTCGTTTTTTATGTGTGGCATCAAAAGCTCCAATGCGTTTTGTGCTCGCGAAAGTGATTTTCCTGCTTTTTGACGGGTTTGAAGGTCAAAGCCAAGTCGGCAGATTTCTGCTCCAATGTGCATGGCTTCGGCTTCTGTAAAAGTACCCTCGGTAAAGGCTGTATCAAAAGCTTTTAGCGCCTGCCCTTCAAGTTGTTCACGATAAAGCCGAATGGGCGGCGTTAACTTTCCTTCGCAAATATCGCCGCCGCTGGGTTTGCCCGTTAATTCTTGTGGAGCAAAGTCAAGGGCATCGTCCACCATTTGAAAGGCCATGCCAAGTTCTTGGCCATAGATACCCACAAGCTCAAGAGCTTTGTCCGAAGCATTGGCATGTAAAGCTCCCATAAGGCACGATGCTTTTAGAAGCCAAGCCGTTTTGCCAAGTACTATGTTTTCATACACTTGCTCGTCTTGTTCCAATGAACGCAAATGTTGAATTTCTAAAATCTCACCGGCTGCGGTATTTAAGGTAGCTTCCGAAAAACATCGACAAAGCTGCACATTGTTAAAATCGGACACGAGCATATTTGCGGTGGCAAGGATGGCATCACCGGCTAAAATGGTGCGTGTTGTACCAAAAAGCTTGTGTGCCGTAATGATTCCTCGTCTTGTGTCAGCTCCGTCAAAAACATCATCATGTAGTAATGTGGCAGCATGCAACATTTCCATGCTTACGGCAAGATCATAAATATCATTTTTCTGATAACCTAAAAGCCTAGCTATAAGAATAGCCAAAAACGGACGCAAGCGTTTACCTCCGGCACTGAATATATGCTCGGCAATGGGCCTCACCACATGTGGTAAATGTTTACAAGCTTTTGCAAGAGCCTGTTCAATAAATGGAATTTCTGCTTGCAAGCGCTCTTGTAGTCTCTTCATGCTTTGTCCAATTTCTTCATATAGTATTTTAAGTTGACATTAGTAATGTCAACTTTTTATAGTGCATCTAACTTTGCACAATCTCTGTTTTTATCGCTATTTCTTCATATTGCGCAAGTTCTAAGCCAAAAGGTGTTCCATAACGCGCTGCATGGCAGAAAATGCATTTTCAAAATCTCTAAACTCTGCCTCTCTTGTGCCCACAAGGTTAGATACCGTGCGGATTTCTAAAAGTGGCACTCCATAACGAGCACATGCCAAGGCCATGGAAAAGCCTTCCATGTTTTCGAGCAAAGGCTCTTTTTGTTCTTTATACGGTGCTGAAAGTTTTGCAGCACGGCTTGGGCAACATGTAACACCGGCAACGGTCATAGATGATGCGCCACCCTGAAGAGGCGAGTGTCTGAGTATTTCATTTAGTTGAAATAGCTCAGGTAGGCTTATTTCATCCCATACTACAGTTTCCGGTGTTTTCCATTGCGGAAAGCCAAGAGCTTTGGCATCCACGCTGTCACTGTAGGCTAGGCCATATTCAGGGTAAATTTCTTTAATAATACGCCAGCTTGAAGCTAAAGGTGCTTTTTGTAAGTCAAAAGAGCCCGCAAGCCCAATGTTAACTACCAAAGTATTTTTCTTTATTTTATGCAAAGCCCTACCGATGGCTAAAGAAGCATTGATGGGGCCTACGCCGCTTATGAGCACGCCATTGGTGCGTTCATGAGCGTCGGTAAAGTATAAAATTTCCTGTTCGGTATAATTTTGCGGCAAAGGATCAAGGTAACTTGGTTTTGCTTGGTTCCATTCATCACGCGTTGCTAGAGTAAAAAGTATGTGCATTACAACCCTTATAAAATTAATAAGTGGAAAAATCTCATAACTATCATGCTTTGCAATATTAGCGTACTGTGTGCAGATTTTATCATAATAGCAAGAAAACGTCAAAAAAAATGAGGCTTGAATCTTGAACCGGTAGATTTTTTATTTACGTCAACACTTTGATATTATGTGTAATACAAAAAACATACAAAAAATGAATTACATCTGAAAAACTTGCGCAAGTGTATAAATGCGCGTCATTTCAAAAGACTAAACTTTACAATCTCACAAAAATAGTACAAAATGAAGAATGAACTTTGACACAAATCTTTTTCTTTCAGCCCTAGGGCTAGCTTTTGTTTTTGAGTCTTTGCCGTGGATTTTATCCCCCGGCAGCATGCGTAATTTTTTGCTTTCCTTGACTACGTTACCCTCAAGTCAATTAAGACTCATGGGACTTTTTGCCATGGGTTTAGGTTTATTTATTATTTGGCTTGCTCGCTCATAGGCTGTGTGCTTTCACGAGCTTTTTCGCCAATGTGTATACATACAATGCCCGATGTGAGCGGTATGTGCCATGCACACTGAAAGCCGCTTGCGCGCATTTCCTCTTCAAGCTCCAATGCGCTTGGAAAATGTGTTATGGTATCGGCCAGATACTTATAGGCGTCCGCATCTCCCGAAAATATTTTACCAATTCCGGGCAATATTTTTCGTAAATACAAATTGTAGAGTCCGCCCCAGATTTTATTTTTTCCGGAACCAAACTCTAAAATGCATACTCTTCCCCCCGGTGCGAGCACTCGTGCCATTTCCTTGAGGGCATCTTGCCTTGGCAATACATTTCGAATGCCAAAAGCAATGGTTATGCAGTCAACGCTGGCATCCGGCAAGGGTAGACGCTTGGCATCTGCAGCCACGGGAATAATGTTGTGCGCATTTTTGCCTTTAAGTTTTGCCCGTCCCTTCAAAAGCATGGGCAGACAAAAATCTAGTGCCGGAATTATTGCATTGGGGTAACGCTTGGCTATGCTTAATGATACGCCAAGAGTTCCGGCTGCAATATCCAAAACTTTTCCGGTAGAGCCAAGGCGTACTTCTTTGACTAGGCGGCGACGCCATAATTTATCAATGCCGCAAGAAAGAACAGTATTTAGAAAATCATACCAAGAAACAATGCTTCCAAACATGGATGACACCGCTTTTTCATGCTTTTCTTCTTGAATTTTTTTTGTATTTTGTTCAGTTGCATTTTTTTGTTCAGCTTGCAATGCTTCTTTCTCTTGCGGTTGCGCCATGAAATTTATTCTTTATTCGTTTTTTCGGTTATGGTTTTGAGCACGACCTGATAAATTGCAGGAAATGTTTCTGCAAAGTTATTGGGTGAAATGGTACGAGTTTCAATGAATTTTGCCACAAGTTCCTTAGCTACTTGCAGAGCTTCTTTGTGTAATTTTTCCATACATCACTCTTTTGTGCTCAGTTAGGTAAAAACCCGCCCTTAGGGGAATGGCCTTAGCCCCCGATGGGCTGTGCCGGGCGGGAATCGAAACGAAAGACTTATCCCCCGCCCCGTTTTTTTTATTTAATTGTCGAAAAATTTATTCTTCCGCACTTAGCAAAGCAGTAATTTCTTCGCGTAAAACCTTAGCAGCTGCAGTAGCAGCCATTTTTTCAAGATTGGCTTGAAGATTTTGTTCAAAATTTTGCATGTCGGCGCTCAGAGTTTGAATCTTTTCCTCTAAACTTGTTATGGTATTGAGCTGATTGTTTTCTCGATCTTCCGCTGCACTTAAGGCATTTTCCAGCAACTCAATCTTCGATTTCAGTTCATCTGTATCGGCTGTCCCTTCATTGGCTTGGGCTTTGTCAGAGGAACTTATGCTGCTTTCAAGTTTAGTTATTTGAGCAGCAATAATTTCCTTCATGGCAACTTCTCTTTCCTTGGCTTCTTCCAAGGATTTTTCAAGTACCTCAAGTTTTGCGTTCACTTCTGACATTTGTACAGCGGACTCAGTGGGCTCATTGTCTGACTCAACATTGGCCGATGTCTCAGCTTGAGCTGCTACTGTGTTTTCCAGCGTTTCCACTTTTTCAATCAGAACTTGTACATCACTCACTGCATTTTCTAAACTTTGCAGCTTTTCAGTCATTTCCTGTATGTCAGGATTTGCTTGCTCTTCCCCTTGCTCTTGTGCCTGTTCTTCAGTGTTCTTGCTTGCTTCTATTGTTTCTACAGTTTCAGAAAGCTGTGAAACAACATTTTCAAGTAGTTCAATTTTCTCTGATATTTGTGGTATATTATCCACAGAGTTTTCAAGTGAATGCAATTTTGCTTTGATTTCAGTTAATTGCGCAGCAGATTCTTCATTGACAGAACATTCAAGGCCTTCTAGCTTTGAGTTCATTTCAGCAAGTTGCGTTGTAACTTCTTCATTGAGTGCGTCGGTATTGCTTTCGCTTTGTGCTTCGGTAATTTGCGTTACAGTGCTTTCAATTCCTGCAAGCTTTTCCGATAATGCACTAATTTGCTCAACTGAGCCTTGCAATTCTTCTATTTTAGCAAAAGCTTCGTCATTGGCATTTGTTTCGGGTTGAGCGTTAGCTGCAGCTTCGAGTTTAGTGTCAAAATTAGTTAATATCCCGCGTATTTCAGCACATTCTTTTGTGCTATTTTCCGTGGACTTACCTATGGAGTCTTGGAGAACAGTAAAGCGAGATGCTAAATCTTTTTCAAGCGCATCAACTCGATCCTCAAGAGATTTTAAGCGCGACTCATCCACCATAGGTGGTGAAGATATAGTACCGCTCACGGACTTTGGTGCTTCCTGAGCAACTTTTTGGGCAGGAGCAGCGGCTGGTGGTGGTGAAATGAGCTCTTGAGTTTCAAGTTCGCTGGCTGTTAAAATAGCATCAAGGTCATCACTAAGGTCAGGGATGGGGTTTGCAGATGTTTTTTCAGCTTGCACATTTGGAGCAAAGACCATGTCGGCTACAGCTTCGGCAGATGTTTTTTTAGTTTCAACTTCGCCACCCGGCACAACATTTTGCGCAAGCTCAGCGGCAGACAGCGGAGCTTCTCCAAGGACTTCTTCAAAAAGATTATCTAAATCATTTAAGTTGGCGTCGTGTGTAGCCATGTCTTTTTTTGAACTCGAGCCGGTCGGTTCACTGAGAATGCTTCCCAAAAGGTCATCCATGTCATCAGAGCTGTCCACAGGCACAGATTTTTTTTCGTCAGCATGGCTTGGTTGTGGGGGCATATCCATTTCCGCCAGCAGAGCATCGACATCGGCTAGGTCGGGCATATCTGACATATCCGGTTCATCCGACATATCCGGTGCAGACGCAGCCAAAGCAGCTTCTTTAGCAGAGATTTCAGTTCCTGAGCTTTGCTTTTGCCCGGAGTTAGTGGGTAAGGCGGCATCAAGTTCGGAAAATCCACCATCGCTATCCATTTGTGCAAGCAAGGCATCTAAGTCCACATCATCAGTTGGAATATTGGGGACGTTACTGCTATTACCAAGATCGCTCATGGCAGCCTCAATATTTTGTTCAGGATTCATCGCTTGACTGGGTGGAGCGCCGGCTGCATGGCCCTTTTCGATAATCTCTGTGAGCTCAATTATTTCTTCGTCAGAATTTTTTTTATCTTCTAAATCAAAGTCCATAAGCCCCCCTATTACTTCTCATAGACAATTTTGTTGGCATGTTTAGTGTGAAAAATCACAATTAAGTAGGTCGTTTTAAAACATAAATTTAAAATGTCTACAAGTAGTATCGGAGTTGTCGCCTTTGGAAAAGGCAAGGGGTGAAAAAAGTTACGGTGTTCGGTGTATTGAACATGCATAGGCCGTTTGTTTTTTATCCCTATTCAGAAACTCACAAAGCAAATGATACTTTTTCAGCAGACTGTCTAGGAATGTAACAAACTTTATTAAGAATAGCAAATATATTTGTGTTGCTTACGCAAATTGAGTCGCAAAAAAAATGCCGTCCTGAATTTCAGTGCGGCATTCTTGCAAAACCTTGTTTTAACTCATATAGTCTCCACGGTTAAATTTGAATTTCTCCGTGGTGCTCAATATTTCAAGCTCATTGACAAGGTCAGCCAAATCTGGGTTTTGCTCAAGCGTTTGCTTGTTGTTCGCTTTAAGCGTTGACACTTGCGCCTCGATACCTTCTAAGAGCGCATAGGCATCTCGCAAGTTTCCATCATTACTTGGCGCACGCAGTTTTTGCGCATACAAATCCAACATGTCAAGTGCTCTAGAAGTCTGCCCAAGCGTCTGCTTGACTTCTGGCGATTGACCCGCTGATGATGCGGCAATATTTTCCACTCCGTTTACAAGCAGTTGCTGCGCAAGGCTTGCTTGTATACCTTGATTAAGGTGAGTTTGAACAGTGCCATTTTCTGCGCCACCAAGGGGTGATTGTGTTGCTTGTTCTGCTAAAGTTGCAGCAAAGCCTGCATTATTAGCATTTTTTTGAGCAGCAGCTTTTTTTGCTTGTAGCTCTTGCTGTGAAAACAAAGCTTCAATATTTTGAGTTTGAATATTCATACAGCCTCCGACCTTGGTGTTTTTTATATTTATATGCAAGAAGCTTGCCATGAATATGTCGTCACTGTAAGTCGCTGATATTTAAAATGTTGAAAAATCTTAAGGGGAAAATATTACCACTTATGCCTTTTAAAATTCATTTAGCAAAGGGTATAGTTTGAAAACATATGGGTTGATTAAAAAACCAAAGCTGATTCAAGGGGTATTTTCCTCTTGCTGATAGTTATAGCGAGCTTCTGAGGACTTGTCTATATTTTGAAAAAAATGTATTCTTTTTTGTATGGGGCAAGGCAAGCTTGAATTTAATGTCTATTTCATGTAATTTTAGCTTGTTAAGCATTTTGGAAGCGAAAACTTTAAATTTACGAGAGGTGTTCATGAGAGAGATTAAGAAAATATTGTGCGCAGTGGACTTATCTGATCATAGCAAGACCCTTGCTGAATACACAATAACTTTGGCAAAGCTTTCCGGCGCGGCCGTTATTGTGGTGTATGCTGCACCGTCTTTAAGTCAATATGTGGGCTTCCATGTACCCCCAAATACCATTGAGAATTTTGTTGGGGAAATTGTGAGTGGAGCGGAAAAATCTATGGATACTTTCGTAGCCGAAAACTTTCCCGGCATAAATGCTTCAGGGCATGTGCTTATTGGCTATGCTGCCGAGGAAATTGTTACAAAGGCCGAAAGCGAAAATGTGGACCTTATTATTATGGGGACTCATGGTCGCAAGGGATTAGATCGTTTGCTCTTTGGTTCTGTCGCAGAAAATGTTATTAAAAATGCGCAGCAACCTGTATTGACCATACGACCGAATTACAACGATTAATTTTTTTACCATTAACAGTGTGGAGCCGTTATCGAGAGCGGCTCCCTTTTATTTGTCATCTTATTTATCATCGGAATGTTTTATGACGCATGAAAATCATCCCGCACAAAGTGTGCGTACGCAAATTTCGGATCTTAAGCCCTATGTGCCGGGGCTTGCCATTGAAGATATTAAAATAAAATATAACCTGCAAAATGTCATCAAGATGGCCAGCAACGAAAATCCCTTGGGTGTTTCTCCCTTGGTGCAAGAGCGTGTGCAAAAAGCCGCAGCGCACATTTTCCGTTATCCGCAAAGCGGTAATCCACGTCTAACACAAGCCGTGGCTAAAAAGCATAATGTCGATGCAAGTCGTATTGTTGTGGGTAATGGAAGTGATGAAATTATTGATATGCTTATCCGTGTGCGCTGTATACCGAGCAAGGATAATATTGTATGCTTTAAGCCTTGCTTTAGTATGTATAGCGTGCAAGCGCAAATTTGCGGAGTTGAATTGCGCCAAACTCCGCTGAATGAAGATTTTTCCTTCCCCTTTGAAGAGCTGCTTGCGCTTGTGGATGCAAATACGAAGCTGGTTTTCATTACGACGCCGGATAATCCATCGGGCTTTTGTCCCTCACGCGCTGAAGTTCTTGCTTTTACACAAAAATTACCTGCCAATGCTTTGCTTGTTATTGACGAAGCCTATATGGATTTTACCGATGAGGAAACCTTTTCCTTATTGTATGCGCAAAACGCTCATGAACATCGCGAAAATATAGTTTTCTTGCGCACATTTTCCAAAAGTTATGCTCTGGCTGGTATACGTCTTGGGTATGGAATCTTGCCAAAAACATTGGCGGAATATATGTGGCGTGCGCGTATGCCTTTTTCTGTTAACATTTTAGCAGAAGAAGCAGGACTTGCCGCCTTAGAAGATGTGGTATTTTACGAAAAGAGTTTGCAGATTGTACATGAGGGCAGACAGCAGCTGGCAAGCGGCTTAGAAAAAATTGGCTGCAAAGTGTGGTCAAGTCATGCAAACTTTTTACTTTTTGCTCCGCCGCCCAGCACAAATAAAAGCATAGCAGACATTTTTGAAGCCCTTTTGCAAAAAGGCATTATCATTCGTCCGCTTAAAAGCTATGATTTAGCGCATCTTTTCCGTGTAAGCGTTGGTACTTCGCATGAAAATGCGATGTTCTTACAAGCTCTTAGTGAGGTGCTATAATGGATGAATCCTTGCCAATTACTATTACTACCCTTGACGGGCCTGCCGGCGTTGGAAAATCAACCTTGGCTCGTCTGCTTGCTACGCATCTTAAGGTTGCTTATTTAGACACCGGCGCCATGTTTCGAACCTTAGCTTTAAAGCTTGGCGAAGGCGCCGAGCAGCGTGACCCGGAAGAATTAAGAATGTTATGTAAGCAGTGGGAGTTTACGCTTACCGGACAAGGCTTGAACAGTGCTTTGCTTTGTAATGGTATTGCGGTGCGTAGTGAAATTCGCAGTGAAGAAGTGGGGATTTTGGCTTCTCGTTTGGCTACAGTACCGGTAGTGCGTGAAATTATGAAAGAAGCGCAACAAAGGCTTGGGGAAAAATTTTCTCTTGTGGCCGAAGGCCGTGATATGGGGTCAGTGGTCTTTCCTCAGGCACGCTTTAAATTTTTTTTGGATGCGTGTCCTGAAATACGCGCCATGCGCCGCCTCCGTCAGCTGGAAGAACAGGGGCAAAATGTGGAGTTGAGCAAGCTTACCGAGCAAATTCGAGAGCGCGACGCCCAAGACCGCAATCGAGCCATCGCTCCTTTGCGTCCTGCCGGCGATGCTGTTATTATTGATACGTCAAAACTTGACGAACATGCCGTGCTTGGGGAGATGCTAAAGCGCATCTATGCCGGCGTTTCGCTATAAGTTAAGGATACGCTGATTAAATAAAGGGTTATATGCGTTTGCAAATTAAATCAAGATTAAAAAAGCAAATTTTCATGTCATCCTCAGAGAATTGTAATTTTCAATTTATTGAAAATTACAATAATTAGTCGAAGCTGAAAAACGCATTTTCATGCATTTTTCAGAAAGGCACGC
>CAYJJP010000013.1:0-20627 GCA_964370525.1 uncultured Desulfovibrionaceae bacterium
CTGACGGAACCGTAGGCGCCAATAAGCAAGCAATTAAAATCATTGGCGACAATACAGACATGTATGCGCAAGCATATTTTGCCTATGATTCCAAAAAGTCGGGCGGCTTTACCGTATCGCATTTGCGCTTTGGTAAAGAACCCATTACTTCATCTTATCTTGTAATCCAAGCTGACTATGTTGCTTGCCATAAAGCAGCCTATGTTAATCAATATGACGTGCTTGAAGGCATTAAATCCGGCGGTACATTTGTGCTTAATTCTGACTGGAGCCTTGAGGATATGGAAGCTCACTTGCCTGCTTCCATGAAGCGTATCATTGCCGAGAAAAAATTAAAATTCTACAATGTCGATGCGGTGAAGCTAGCCACAGAAGTGGGGCTTGGCGGGCGCATCAATATGATTATGCAAACGGCTTTCTTCAAGCTTGCCAATGTGCTTGACTTTGAAACTGCTGTAGCTCTTTTAAAAGATTCCATTAAGAAAACTTATGGTTCCAAGGGCGATAAAATCGTTAATATGAATATTGCCGCTGTGGATGGCGCTCTGAATGCGCTTGTGGAAGTGAAATACCCTGAAAGTTGGCTCACTGCCGACGACAGCGCTTCTTGCTGCACAAGCAATTCCGCCAGCTCTTGCTCTTGTTCATGCTCTCATGATGAAGACCCAGAGTATATTAGCAGCGTAGTTCGTCCGATTTTAGCACAACAAGGTGATAAATTACCTGTATCTGCCATGGATCCTGCTGGATTTATGCCACTTGGTACGGCTGCCTTCGAAAAACGTGGTGTGGCTATTACCGTGCCTGAGTGGGTTGCCGATAATTGTATCCAATGCTGTCAGTGTTCCTTTGTCTGCCCACATGCTACCATTCGCCCAATTCTTGCTACCGATGAAGAACTTGAAGGCGCACCGGAACATTTTGTAACCAAACCTGCCACAGGTAAGGAATTAAAAGGACTTAAATTCCGCATGCAAGTGTATGCCGAAGACTGCCTTGGTTGCGGTTCTTGTGCTGATGTATGCCCTGCCAAGGGCAAGGCGCTCTTTATGAAACCATTGGCCAGCCAAATTGCTGAACAAAAAGAGAATCTGTGCTTTGCAGAAGAAAATATTGCTCTTAAAGACGATATTTTACCACGCAATACCTTGAAAGGTTCTCAATTCCAGCAACCATTGCATGAATTCTCCGGTGCTTGTGCCGGTTGCGGTGAAACTCCCTATGTAAAGCTGTTAACTCAAATGTTTGGCGATCGTATGATTATTGCCAACGCCACAGGTTGCTCCTCCATTTGGGGTGCTTCTTCTCCCACCACTCCATATACCACCAATAAGGATGGTCATGGGCCGGCTTGGGGTAACTCACTCTTTGAAGATGCCGCTGAGTATGGCTTTGGTATGGAAATGGCCTACCAACAACGCCGTGCAAGACTTGCCTTGCGTGTTAAAGACTTGCTCGCATTAGATGATATTCCACAAGAGTTAGCCGATGCTTGCAATGGCTGGCTTGAAAATATAGATGATGCCGAAGGTTCTAAAAAATATGGTGAAGAAGTTCTTGACGGTTTAGGAAGTGTGAATCATCCGCTTGCCCATGAATTATACCATATGGACGATTTGTTCACCAAGAAGAGCATTTGGGTCTTTGGTGGCGACGGCTGGGCCTATGACATTGGTTATGGTGGCCTTGACCATGTTATTGCTTCCGGCGAAGACATTAACATTCTTGTAATGGATACAGAAGTTTACTCAAACACCGGTGGTCAAGCTTCTAAAGCTACACCGCTTGGCTCCATAGCTAAATTTGCCGCCGCCGGTAAGCGCATCGGCAAAAAAGACCTTGGCGCCATGGCCATGAGTTATGGCTATGTTTATGTGGCTTCTATTTCCATGGGTGCCGATAAAAATCAGGTCATTAAAGCCTTCCGTGAAGCCGAAGCTTATAAAGGGCCTTCCCTTATCATTGCTTATGCACCTTGCATCAACCAAGGCATTCGCAAAGGTATGGGCAAGACTATGGAAGAAGGTAAATTGGCTGTTACATCGGGCTATTGGCCTCTGTATCGCTATGACCCCATGCTTGCAGAAGAAGGCAAAAATCCCTTCATGCTGGAATGCAAGGCGCCTGATGGTAGCCTCCCTGAATTCCTTGCTGGCGAAATTCGCTACGCAGCCCTTGACAAGATAGCTCCGGAAGATTCCAAGAGATTGAAGGCGGAGCTTGAAGAGAACTACAATAAGCGCTATCGTCACTACAAGTTGCTTGCTGAGCTTCCCGGGCTTGGCGAACTTGATGATAATAAAGATGCGTAATAAGTTATAATATTCAAAGGGGGGTGGATTTTCATCCCCCTTTATTTAAAAATTTTCATCACTGGTCAGCGGAGGCCTTCATGTATAAAAGTCTTTATATTACAGCAACTGAAGCTCGTTCCGGAAAATCTGCTCTCGTGCTTGGCGTTATGCAACTTTTAACGCGTAAAATGCGCAAGGTTGCATTTTTTCGCCCTATTATCAACGAACCTGTTTTGGATGATAAAGACAATGATATCAACTTAATGCTAGAACATTTTAAGCTGGAACAAAGCTATGCCGATGCTTTTTCCTATACCTTAGAAGAGGCTCGCCACCTTATCAATTATGGGCAACGTAATTTGCTTATTCAAAATATTTTAGAAAAATATCACAGTCTTGTTGAAGAAAATGATTTTGTACTTTGTGAAGGGACGGATTTTTTAGGGCAAGATGCTTCTTTTGAATTTGAACTCAATGCCGACATAGCCGCCAACCTTGGTTCGGTAATGATGGTCATCACCCGCGGCAATGAAAAACAACTTGATGAAGTAATTGAAAGCACAAAAACCGTGCTCGACCAACTGGAACTAAAGCATGTGGATGTTCTGTCAGTTATTGTCAACAGAGCAGACTATACCGAAACTGAAAAAAGTGATTTACGAGAAGCGCTTGGACACGGAAAGGCTAAGTATAGCACGCATGAAGGCCGTGAGCTGCTCATTTACTCTGTGCCCGACGAGCCTGCACTGGGTAAGCCAACCATGAACGATGTGGCGCGCTGGCTTGGGGCCGAGGTGCTCTACGGGGCCAATCGCATGGACAGCCTTGTGGGGCAATACTTAATTGCAGCTATGCAAGTACATAACTTCTTGGACTATATCTCAGAAGGTAATCTGATTATTACCCCCGGAGACAGGGTGGACATTGTGCTTGCTTCCTTGGCTTCTCGGGTTTCTTCTGCTTATCCGGATATTTCCGGTGTTTTGCTTACCGGCGGCATTCGTTTGCCAACCAACGTGCAGCAATTACTAGAAGGCTGGACGGGCGTACCGGTACCCATATTATTGACAACGCATCATACTTATAAAACTGTACAAATGCTTTCCATGCTCTATGGTCGCATTGAACCGAATAATCTGCAAAAAGTTAATACGGCATTGGGGCTTTTTGAACGGCATATTAATTCTAAGGAAATTGGCAATCGTTTAATAAGCGATAAGCCAACTCGTGTCACTCCCATGATGTTTGAATTTGACCTCATTGAAAAAGCTCGACACAATAAAATGCGCATTGTGCTTGCCGAAGGTGCGGAAGAACGTATTTTGCGAGCTACGGATATACTTTTGAAGCGAGATGTTGCAGAAGTCATTCTCCTAGGCAATGCAGAACGCATTGGCAAGCGCATTGGTGATATCGGACTTGACCTTGCCGGAGCACGTATTATTCAGCCGGAACTTTCGCCCGATTACGAAGATTATGCACAAACATATTTTGAGTTGCGAAAGCATAAGGGCATGACCATTGAAGCTTCGCGCGAGCGCATGATTGATGCTACATATTTCGGCACCATGATGGTTTATAAAAATCATGCCGACGGTATGGTTTCCGGTGCTGTCAATACCACGGCGCACACCATACGACCGGCCTTTGAGTTTATCAAAACCAAACCGGATTGTGCTACAGTTTCTTCTGTGTTTTTAATGTGCTTGCAAGATAGGGTGCTTGCCTTTGGAGACTGTGCCGTTATACCAAACCCCACAGCGCAAGAATTGGCAGAAATCGCCCTTGCTTCAGCGCACACAGCTAAAGTTTTTGGCATTGAACCACGCGTAGCCATGCTCTCATATTCCACGGGAACTTCAGGAAAGGGCGCCGACGTGGAAAAAGTAGTTGAAGCTACTAAAATAGCAAAAGAAAGAAATCCAGAACTTTTGCTGGAAGGCCCCATTCAATACGATGCGGCCATTGATCCCGAGGTGGCAATCACCAAATTGCCCAATAGCAAAGTAGCCGGAAAAGCAACAGTATTTATATTTCCTGACCTCAATACCGGTAATAATACTTATAAGGCTGTTCAACGTGCCGCCGGTGCCGTTGCCATTGGTCCGGTCTTGCAAGGATTGAATAAACCTGTTAACGACTTATCACGCGGTTGTACTGTGGCGGATATTGTCAACACTGTTGCCATTACGGCCATTCAAGCAGCAGCAGAAAAAAAATTAATCATGTAGCCTTGGCTACACATAGGATGTTTATGAAAATTTTAGTTATTAATGCAGGATCGTCTTCTTGTAAGTATCAACTCTTTGAAATGGAAGACAAATCCGTTCTTTGCTCCGGCATTGTGGAGCGTATTGGCGCAAGTCAAGGTAAATTGAGCCATAAACTCTTTCCTGATACTGACAAAGAAGAAAAAATCGTTCTTGATAAAGCTTTCCCAACGCATGTGGAAGGTATGGACGAAGTTATCAGATTGCTCACAGACAAAGAAAAGGGTGTTATTAAAGACGTTTCTGAAATTCACGCCATTGGACATCGTGTTTTGCACGGCGGCGAAGACATTAAGCAACCTGTGCTTATCGATGACAAAGCCAAGGATATTATCCGCAAATATATTCCCCTTGGTCCCTTGCATAACCCTGCCAACTTAATGGGGATTGAAGTAGCAGAAAAATTGTTGCCCGGCGTTCCCAATGTGGGCGTATTTGATACGGAATTTGGTTCCAGCATGGAGCCTTCCGCCTTTATTTATCCTCTTCCATATGAAATTTATCAAGAGCATAATGTGCGTCGTTATGGCTTTCATGGCACTTCACATAAATATATTGCTAAAAAGACAGCAGAATTCCTTGGTAAACCACAAGCTGAGCTTAACTCCATTACCTTACACCTTGGAAATGGCTCTTCAGCCTCTGCCGTGAAAAATGGCGTTTGCGCCGATACTTCCATGGGGCTTACTCCGCTTGAGGGGCTTATGATGGGCACACGTTGCGGCACCATTGACCCTGCTATCGTTCCATTTTTACAAGATAAAATGCAGTTATCAACCACAGAAGTTGATACATTGATGAATAAAAAGTCCGGATTGCTTGGTATTTGTGGCATGAGCGACATGCGTGACATTCACGCAAAGCGTGAAGCAGGCGACGAAAGAGCACAACTTGCTTTTGATATGCTGTGCCGCAGCATCAAAAAGCAACTTGGAGCGTATTTCTTCTTGCTCGGACGTGTGGATGCCATTGTTTTCACCGCCGGTATTGGGGAAAATGACGATTTTGTACGCGCCGACGTCATAAAGGGGCTTGAACCGCTCGGTATCGTTCTTGACGAAAAAGAAAACGCTATCAGAAAAGGCATCGCAAGGGTTATCAGCACACCTGAATCAAAAATCCCTGTGCTCATTATCCCCACCAATGAAGAATTGCAAATTGCCGAAACTACAGTGGAAGTGCTTGGTAAATAGTCGTCACTGAAAAAGATATTAACGATTTAAAATAAAAGATTTTTTTAGTCAAAACAAACAAATAAAAACGTTTTTTCGGTGACGACTAACAAAATTTGAGCGGTAGTGAAAATTTTGCGCCACGAAAAATGAGCCGCAGTTCACTTGCGGCGGGCGCGAAGCGACATTTGGAGTGAGCGTGCCTTTCTGAAAAATGCATGAAAATGCGTTTTTCAGCATCGACTAATTAAAACTTTCGCTTTTGTTCTTTCCGTATGGGGAAACTCTTTTTGCTAAAGAGATTTCCCCATACATTTTAAGGGATATACTCAGAGATTCTATTTTAACGAGGTAAACGTGATGGAAATAAAAAAAATATTAGAAGACGGAACGTTAACCATTTTATTAATAGGCAGGCTTGACACAAACACTGCCGGCACATTGGAAAACGAACTAAAGCAATGTTTAGATGGTGTAAATACATTGTTTTTTGATTTCAAAGAATTAGAATATCTATCTTCAGCCGGGCTTAGGGTAATATTTTCTGCACAAAAACGCATGAAGCAGCAAGGCAGTATGACGCTCAAAAACGTCAACGAAACTATTACCGAAATATTTAATATCACAGGTTTTTCAGATATTTTGAACATTGAAAGCTAAGACTAACTCGTGGATAATATTCTATATATTCTTTTTCAATTCTTACTTGTAAGCATAATCCCTCTAGCTTTCATTTTCTTGCTAAAGGATTTTTCCAAATCTGAATTTGGCAAAAAAATATCCTACATCCCAACACAAGTACTTTTGGGCACTATTTTTGGTGTACTTGCCGGATTAAGCACTTTTTTTAGTGTGGATCTCGGTGGAGAAGTTGCCGGTATTCGAAATGCCATAGTTCTTTCCACCGGTCTTGTTTTTGGCGCACCGGCTGGCCTCATTGCGGGACTGATAGCGGCTATTTGCAGATTTTATGCAGATTTTTATGTGGATGCCCATTACGCACAAATAGCCTCCACTCTTACTACCGTCATCGCCGGTCTTTGCGGAGCAGGCTTGCGTATTCTGTTGTTTGAGCACAAAAAACCTAGGCTCTTGCATGGTTTTTTTGCATCGGTAAACATTGAAATATTGCATATCATATTGATAATACTTACCAGTATAAAAGATGTTCAAGCTACATTCATTGGTATGAAGATCTATACAATTCCCATGATTGTCATTAACGGTGCTTTTTCAGCGCTTGCGCTGCTGGTGGCTTCGGGGAAAACGCCTATTATATGGCTTAAAAAGCAGAGGCTTACTAGCATTACAAAGAATTTTGAAAAGTGGCTTGCCATCTATCTTCTTATGGCGCTTAGTTTGTCTACGGTATTTATTTGGTCGTTGCAAACACGAATTTCCCATAGTGATACAGCAGAATTACTGGAGATATATCTAGATGATATACGCGAAATTGTTTCAAAGTTAGAAAAATTTGCGATGCGAAGTCAGCGTTACAATTTAGCGCTTGGTCTAATAAGTAATCGACATGTTGGCGAAAGCGGCGGAATTGTTCTGGCTGATGCCAAAGGGTTTATCTTGGGCGATAGAAGGGGAAGTGCCGGAAAAACACTTGCTTCTATTGGGTTGCAAATAGAAAATATTAAGGAAAATACATTATTTACTGCAACTGTGTTTAATGAGTCGCATTATTGCATGTATTTGAATGTAGATGAGTTAAATGTCATAGCAATAATGCCCACCGATGAAGTTGAGTTCGCACGCAACTTATCTGTTTATTTGCATATATTTTTACAAGTGTTAGTGCTGTCGGTCATGTTGGCTCTTATATATAGCCTAGTAAAACGATTAGTTATTGATAATATTCACAAGGTAAACCATTCTTTGGCTAAGATAGCAGGTGGCGATTTGGATACCCTTGTGGATATACATACCAATAAAGAATTTTCATCGCTTTCACACGATATAAATGTGACAGTTTCTTCATTAAAGCAGCATATTGAAGCAGAAAAAGCACGTCTGCTTGCAGAATTTGAATTAGCAAAAACCATACAATGCTCATCGTTGCCCAGCATTTTTCCTCCCTATCCACAAAGGGATGAATTTGAAATTTTTGCCTGTATGCATACGGCACGAGAAGTGGGCGGTGATTTTTATGACTTTTATTTTGCGGATGATAAGCATCTGGTATTCTTGATGGCTGATGTTTCAGGCAAGGGCATTCCTGCCGCAATCTTTATGATGAAGGCAAAAACCTTGATTAAAAATTTTGCCGAAGCAGGACATGCTGCCGAAGAGATTTTTTCACTAACAAATAAACATTTATGCGAAAACAACGAAGCTATTATGTTTGTAACAGTATGGCTTGGTATTTTAGACGTGCATTCGGGGCTTCTCAATTATGTGAACGCAGGGCATAATCCTCCGCTGGTAAAGCTAGGGAATAATACATTTAAATATTTAAAGACTAAGCCAAATTTTGTGTTGGCGCTTACTGAAGACGCTAAATATAAAAGCCACGAATTGCAATTAGAATGCGGTGATGAATTATTTCTTTATACAGACGGCATCACCGAAGCTGCTGATAAGAATGGACAACTTTATGGCGAAGAACGATTGAAAAATTTGCTTGATAAAGGTCCGCTCTCAGCTGAGGCCATGTGTTCCCGTGTTCTTGATGATGTTAATGTATTTGCCGGCGATGCAATTCAAGAAGATGACATTACCATGCTTTGCTTACAGTTTAAGAAATAGTGTGAGGAAACGCAAATTAAGAGCTTGTCCGTAAATAAATGTAGCGTGTGGCGAGTACAAGGAAAAGTGCATTTTTGCGAAGGGAGTGTACGGTTTTTTGGTACTCGACCTGAGAAAAAATGTGCTTTGACGCCGTAATCGACCACGATACGTTATTTACGGATAAGTTCTAAATGCCCACTAGCTCCATACTCCCCCATACGCCGATGGCAGCATCGCATTGTACTAAAATTCCGTCAATGCCGGGGATGGTTTGCCCAAATTCCAGTACCGATTGAATATCCTTGGCAGTGCGCAAGCGATTTCCAAGAGCAGTGGCAAGCGCATCGGCAAGGGCGGCGTCCTTGGCTCGCACCAAGGCAAGTTCTCCCTGACCAAGGCTTAGCGAATGCCCAATGGTGGCTGATGATGAGCATAGCGCCACAGGGAAGTCTTCCTTGTGCAATAATAGGCCGAGGCTTGCGTTTTGTTCCGGATCGCTTAATATGCCAACCACCCGTTCTTTTTGCGAATATAAATATACATCGCCGCCATTTTCCACTATTAACTCTGAGCTTTCGTGTGCATGTAATTCCGCAATTATTTGTGCAACGCATCCGGCAACAGCAGCAAATGGGCCAACGCCAACACATTGGGCGGCGATATACATACGGCGCACAATGTCCGGAGCATTTGTGGGTATGGGCAGTGGCTCAAGCGAGCTGCGAAATTGCGGGTAAAGACTCATCCAAGTTCGTAAGTCGGCGTGTAATTTCCCAAGACTTTGCAGCATGGAATGAGCTAAATCCTTTGTGGCTAGCACTTGCAAATCACTTTCTGCCAAAAGAACTTGGAAGATTATTTCGCCTTGGCGAGCTTGACACTGCTTTCTATAGTGTCTTTGCCATGCATTATGGATTTTTTTTTGTGTTCTCATAATAAATAAATGATTTTATGGTGTTTAGTGCATAAATAGTGCTATGAAATTTATTTTTGGCAGCGAGGGCAGACAACAGTACCACGCCCGGCCACACGCATTGCCTGTAAAGTGCTATTGCAAGTGACGCAATTTTTGCCGCTACGCCCATATACCGCAAAGCTATTCTGGAATGAACCGGCGTCGCCTCTGGCGTCGCGATAGTCTCGAATGGAAGAGCCACATTGCTCTATGGAAAGGCGTAGCACAGCTTGTACATCGTGCATAAGTTTAATGAGTTGCGCTCTCGGAATGCTATCAGCTTTTCTTTGAGGATGAAGTCCGGCACAAAAAAGGGCTTCATCGGCATAAATATTTCCAATACCCACCACTAAATGTTGATTTAAAAGTAAGGATTTTATACCGGCTTTTTTCCCGAAATAGCGTGCGGCAAGCACTTCTGCGCTGTGTTCCAGCGGCTCAAGCCCCAGCTTTTGCCAAAAAGGCCATTGGGGGAGCGATGCCTTGGATAGAACACGCACATAGCCAAATGTTCTTGCATCATCAAAAAATAATTGTTTTTGCTGACCGCTGTGATTTAAGTTGAGGATGATTCTGGTGTGTTTTTGCGGCGGAAAATTGGCATCGTACACAAATAACCTTCCGGTCATTTTTAGATGCACAGCCAGCATATATGGGCTGTGAATATTGTCCGGCTCTTGTTGAATTATAGCGTTTTTGTGAGAATTAACTAATATTAACGCTAGCTTACCTCGCCTTCTAACGTCGTAAATAAATTTGCCCTGTAGTGTTTCAAGTGCGAGAGAACCTGAGTCAAGGCTACGCTCCAAGAAAAGTTTGCTATGCGTTATTTGCGCCCCCTGAATGAGTGGCCTTAGCGTTCTGGCTATGGTTTCTACTTCCGGCAATTCGGGCATATACTTAGAGCCTATTCATAAAGTTGGTGTTTACAGACAATTATGGCTTGCGTTGCCCTTCTTCCCGTTTTGCCTGTATTGTATCTGCTGTTTTTTGAGGGCTTTTGTTTTGAGCTTTCTTGTGAGTCTTTTTAGCAACGTTTTTACTTGGCTTTTCAATGCCTTCTTCTAGATACAACTCAAGCAAACCTTCTGGTGGATTGATAAGAACACTTTGTTTTTCCTCGTCAAAGCTAACAATAAATTCCTCAACAGCAGGGAAAAGGATTTCGTAGCCGGCATTTGCTCGTATGACCCACAGCATTTGCTCTTCTGAAGGAAATTGCACCGCCTCTAAAGTGCCAACGCATTGCTCGCTTTGCTCAATAATAATATTATAACCTATAATATCGTAGAGATACATTTCTTCAGGGCTTAATTCGGGTAAGGAATTACGGTGTACATAAATATTTGCACCACGCATGCTTTCTGCTGCTGTGCGATCTTGAATGAAGGGAAGTGTGAGTAAAGGTCGGCCTTTGTGCATGCGAACACGAGCACTTTCTACCTTGCGCAGAGGCTCATCGCCTCTTTGCAAGTAAAAAGTTTGTCGCAAAAATTCAGGGGAGTCCGCATACCAATCTACGCAAAGCTCCCCCCTGATGCCATGGGGACGAGTAATTATCCCCATATGAACATGGTCTTTTGGAGTCATAGTTTCACAGTCGTAGATATTATTCTAGTATTTCTAGAACAGTACGTTTTTTCGCCTTAGTGGCGGCAGCGCCTAAGATGGTACGCATGGCACGGGCTGTTCTGCCTTGTTTGCCAATAACCTTACCAATATCTTCTTTGGCTACCTTTAATTCAAGTACGGAGGTCTGTTCACCCTCAACTTCGCGCACTTGCACACTTTCAGGCGTATCTACTAACGCTTTTGCAATGTACTCAATAAGCTCTTTCATTTGCACCTCCGGAAGTCGACAAGGGGAGGGCGTTTATTGCGCCTAGCCCATGTGCTTTTTAATAAGTGATTTTACCGTATCTGTTGGTTCTGCGCCAAGCTTAAGCCATTTGTTAATATTTTCAGCGTCAAGTTTAACGTCAGCCGGATCGGTCATAGGGTTGTAGTAACCAAGATATTCCAAAGCGCGGCCATCGCGGCGAGTTTTGTCGTTTGCAGCTACAACACGGTAAAAAGGTTTTTTCTTGCTTCCCATCCGAGTAAGTCTAATTTTTACGGCCATGTAAAATTCTCCCAATTGAATTTTTAATTATATATATCTTGCAAAAATTACAAAATGCAATGCTTAGATTGTATATGCAACATAAAAAATAAGTATACCTCAAAAAAATAGTAAAAGCAAACATAAAATAAAGTTTTGTAACGCATTTATTTTATAAGTTTATTTCTTTTTCTACTTCTTTTTTCGGGGACGCTTTACTTTCGGGTCACGTTTTTTTATTTTTTTTGTGGCGCTTTTAGTTTTGCCGCCGGGCATTCCGGGCATTCCGGGCATCCCGGGCATTCCGGGCATTCCTGGCATACCGGGCATTCCGGGCATGCCGGGCATATTAGGCATTCCACCAAGAGCTGATAGATCAGGCATTGCGCCCATTCCCTTGGGCATTTTCATGCCTTTTCCGCCCTTGCCACCGCCCATAACACTCTTCATCATTTGGCGCATTTGCTCAAATTGACGTAACATTTGATTAACTTGTTGCACGGACACACCGGCGCCCTTGGCCACACGAGCACGCCGACTACCATTGAGTAGCTCAGGGTTGCGGCGTTCCTTCATGGTCATGGAATTGATGATGGCTTCAGTGCGCGCAAGTTCTTTTTCGGGTACTGCGCCGCTGGCTTCGGCAAGTTTTTCACGAATACCGCCAAGCCCAGGAATCATCTTTAAGATGGTGTCCAGCGAGCCCATTTTTTTTATGCTGCGCATTTGGGTGCGAAAATCTTCAAGGTCAAATTGAGCCTTTTGCATTTTCAAAGCCATGGCTTCGGCTTCTTCGGCGTCGATGTTCTCTTGGGCTTTTTCCACTAAGGAGAGCACATCGCCCATGCCTAGAATGCGTCCGGCTATGCGGTCAGGGTGAAAGACTTCCATTTCTGAAAGTTTTTCGCCAACACCTACAAATTTGACCGATGCGCCGGTGACAGATTTGATAGAAAGAGCTGCGCCACCTCTGGCGTCGCCGTCCATCTTAGTAAGCACGACGCCGGTAATTCCCAATTTTTCATTGAAAACTTCAGCCACGGTGACGGCATCTTGTCCGGTCATGGCATCGGCCACAAATAAAATTTCTTGTGGATTGACAGCTTCTTTAATGGCTACAAGTTCTTGCATGAGAGCTTCGTCAACGTGCAAGCGACCGGCTGTATCCAGTAAAAGCACCGAAGCGCCGCCTTCTTTGGCTTCGGCATAGGCTTTTTTGGCTATGTCCACCGGATTCATGTCTGTGCTTGAAGCATAGCAGGGCAGGTTAAGCTGTTTGGACAGCGTTTGTAATTGGTCAATGGCGGCGGGGCGATACACGTCAGCCGGTACAAGATAGGGCTGCATTTTTTGTTTGCGCAAAATGGCAGCGATTTTACCGGAAGAAGTTGTTTTGCCGGATCCTTGCAGGCCAACCATCATGATGACCGCCGGCTTTGCCCCTTGTAATTCCAGATGTGTTGTTTCGCCGCCGAGCAACTCTACAAGCTCATCGTGTACAACCTTAACAACTTGTTGCGCAGGACTGACGCCCTTGGTCACAGCTTGCCCAAGGCACTTTTCGCGCACACTTTCCACAAAGTTTTTGACGACTTTGAAATTTACATCAGCTTCCAGTAAAGCCAAGCGCACTTCACGCAGGCCTTCTTGGATATTGTCTTCACTGAGCTGACCACGGCCGCTGATATTGCGGAAAACCGTGGAAAGTCTGTCTGAAAGGCTCTCGAACATATGTACCTCAAGATTTTAAGCTATATAATGTACATTTTTATGAAATTACCGTAAAAATGTCAAGTAAAAAAGATTTTTCAATACATGTAAAACTTGCAAAAAGTGTCACTCTAAACTATAATGCCGCTTTCAAAAGAGGAGTTGCTCATGTCAGAGATGAAAACAAAGGTTGCGCTCTTATTTCCCGGTCAAGGCGCACAAGAAGCCAATATGGGACGTAAGCTTGCGGAATATTCCAAAGAGGCTATGGATTTATGGAAAAAAGCTGAAAGCATCAGCCAATTGCCCTTGCGTGAAATATATTGGAGTAATGATGAAAATGCCATGGCAAATACACGCGCCTTACAGCCAGCACTGTGTGTGGCGAATTTGGCATTGTGGCAAGCGCTTGCACCGCGCATAAGCTCCGTAGCATGCACCGCAGGGCACAGCCTTGGGGAATATGTAGCTTTAGCTGCTGCTAAAGCACTCACTTTTCATGAAGTTCTTGAGCTTGTGTCTTTACGAGGTCGCCTTATGGATGAGGCTGACCCAAGCGGCAACGGCGCCATGGCAGCCATTGTGAAGTTAAGCCAAGAGCAAGTACAGGGCTTG
This sequence comes from uncultured Desulfovibrionaceae bacterium, assembly GCA_964370525.1. GTDB lineage: Bacteria > Desulfobacterota > Desulfovibrionia > Desulfovibrionales > Desulfovibrionaceae > CAYJAD01. Next base: position 13,854 of record CAYJJP010000013.1, read on the forward strand.
GCTGATCAGTGCGCTGAGGAAACCGGAGGAATGTTATGCATTGCCAATTATAATACGCCTGTTCAATTTGTTGTCAGCGGTAGCAAGGCGGCTGTTGAATTGGCGGCTGGTAAGGCTAAGGAACTCAAGGGTAGGGGTATAATGCTCAAAGTCAGCGGCGCTTTCCATACGCCAATGATGAATGAAGCTGCCAATGAACTCGTGCCTCTCTTGAAAAAGGTAGAGTGGAAAGATCCAATAGTCCCTGTGTATTGCAATATGAACGCCGAGGCAACTTCTTCTGCTGACCAATTACGTGAAAATATGCTTGTTCAAATGACATCTTCGGTGCTTTGGACCGAGCTTATGCAAAATCAATGGAAAGACTTTGTAGGTAATCTTAACTTCTTAGAAGTTGGCCCCAAGGCCGTGCTTTCTAAGATGGTGGCACCTTGCCTTGCTCCGCTTGAGGTGAGTGAGGTTGCTTCTGCTTGTCTTACCGACTACGACCAAGACCCTACATGGTAATTTAACGACTAATAGTAAAATATATTTAAGGATAATACGATGGACGCCATAGAATTAGTGAATAAGGCTTTGCAGGAAATAGTGCAAAAATTAGAATTAACCTACCCTGCAAAAGTGAGCACAGAACCTCCGCGTGATGCTAAACATGGGGGAGATTTGGCAACCAATATAGCCATGTTGCTCTCTAAAGAAGCTAAGATGCGTCCGCATGACTTGGCTGCAAACATTGCTCAAGAGTTATTGCAACATCCTTCCATTGCGAAGGTGGATGTGGCCGGGCCAGGATTTTTAAATATTACATTTGAATCGGAATTTTGGCATAATATGCTCATGCATATGGAAAAGCTTGGTTCTCGTTACGGGAGTGACGTAGTTACAGTTCCGCGTAAGGTGATGGTAGAGTATGTATCGGCCAATCCTACAGGGCCTTTGCATATAGGTCACGGGCGTGGTGCGGCTGTTGGTGATAGCTTAGCGAAAATATTACGTTTTGCAGGGCATGAAGTAAATACTGAGTACTATATTAATGATGCCGGAAATCAAATGCGACTCTTGGGGCTTTCGGTGTGGTTGCGTGCTCATCAGCTTTGCAATCTGCCTGTGGAATTTCCGGAAAATTTTTATATAGGCAGCTATATTGTTGATATTGCAAAAGAAGTTCTTTTACAAACGCCTAGCAGTCTACCACAAGAAATGGCCGAAAAATTGCTTGCTAATGCTGTAAACTTGCTGGAAAAAGATCCGGAAGAAGCTCAAGATATATGTTATGAGTATGCCATGACCAGCATCATGCAAGGCATTAAGAAGGATTTAGAAGAATTTCGTGTTGAACATGAAGTTTGGTTTTCTGAGAAATCCTTGGTGGACAGCGGTGCTATTGTTGCAGCTTTTGAAGCTCTTAAGGAAGCTGATTTTACATATGAAAAAGACGGCGCCTTGTGGTTTGCCACAGAAAAACTTGGGGACGACAAAGACAGGGTTTTGCGTAAGTCCGATGGTTCTTTGACCTATTTTGCTTCAGACATTGCCTATCATCATCATAAGTTCCAGCGTGGTTTTAACCATTTGCTTGACGTGTGGGGTGCAGATCATCATGGCTATATTCCAAGGATGCGTGCCGCCATTACAGCGCTTGGACAAGAGCAAGACAGTTTTGATGTGGTGCTTATTCAGTTGGTAAATCTACTTAAAGCAAATGTACAGACAAGTATGTCCACCCGTGCAGGTTCCTTTGAAACGCTCGCCGACGTGGTGGCTGAAGTTGGCGTTGATGCAACTCGTTTCATGTTTTTATCACGCAAGAGCGATAGTTCCTTGGATTTTGATATGGAAGTTGTCAAACAGCGTAGCATGGACAATCCTGTATATTATGTTCAATATGCTCATGCCAGAATTTGCGCATTATTACGCCGCAGTGAAGAGAGAGGATTAACTTTACCGCAAGTGTCAACGTTGTCTGAGCTAAAAAACTTGACGCATGCCGATGACTTAGCGCTCATTACAATGGCCGCACGTTTTCCAAGTGTGATACGCCTAGCTTCACAGAATTTAGGCCCGCAATATGTAAGTCATTATTTGACGGAATTTTCCGGACTTTTACATTCTTATTATGGAAAACATCATATTTTACAAGAAGATGAAAAGGAATTAACCACCGCACGTTTGCTTTTGTTGCGTAGTGTGGCTAAAATACTGAGCAGTGGGCTTGAATTGCTGGGCGTGAGTGCGCCTACCACAATGTAGTTGCCTTTTATAGCAAATATAAGATTAAGTATGACACAAAATACCAGAAGACAGTCTACGCAAGTACCTAAAAACACCCCACGAAACGTCGCAAAAAACGTCGCAAAAAACGTACCGAAAAACGATGTCAAGGGAGCTGTTAAGGCCGATGCTGATAATGATGCCAATGCCAATGTTCATAATGATGCGGCGGTTGCACCGACCAAAAAATCATTTACCCTAAGCGTTGGTTTTTCTGCTGTAATGAGCGGCCTTTTGGTGCTTGTTGGCTGTTCTGTGGTGGCCTTTATGCTGGGTGTTATTGTGGGGCGTGGGCAAGAAGATATTGTTGAACATAGAGGGATGACTCTGCCACTAACAACAATTAATAATAGTGAAAAGCCCACAAGCTCAGAGGGTGAAACTTCTCATGCTACTTCTTCTAAGGAAAAGGCTACCGGTAATAAGAACATTATGACGCCGGAAGAACTTAACTACTCTAAAGCATTGAAGCATCAAGAACAGAGCAGGCAAATTCCGGAAACTGACGATCAAGACACGCCGCGCGCTGAATCCGATGAAAAGGTAAAAGAGCATGAATTAGATGCAGAAAAAACTTCTCGGTCTAAAGAAAAAGCTGAGAAGGCTGCTGCTCGTTTTGACTTTCTTTTTCAAGTGTCTTCATTAAAAGACGAAGATTCCGTGGATACATTGCGAGCCGATTTAGAAGCCGAGGGCATGCGTACTCGCATGGCTAAGGCCGCAGAGTATTATATTGTTTATGTTATGGTGCGTGGAACACAAAAACAGGCAGATGAAACAAGGGCGCGTCTTATAGAATTAAAGCTCGGAAATCCTTTGCTCAAACAAAAAACAGCGGTAAAATAGCATGAATGTTTTTTTGGCTATGTGCGCAAAAATAGGCGCAATTGGTTTTGACCTTTTGGCAACCATGGGTTCATTGTTTGCTTTTTTGCTTGTATCTATCAGGCAAAGTATTGCAACTCCACATCTTTTCGCTAAATGTCGCGAGCAAGGCTATGTCATTGGTGCAAAATCCCTGTTTCTTATCATGCTTATCGGTGTTTTTTGTGGTATGGTGCTGGGTTTGCAGGGCTATTATACCTTGGTGAAGTTTGGCTCCACCGGTATGCTAGGTGCTGCTGTTTCGCTCACGCTCATTCGAGAGCTTGGGCCGGTACTTACCGCCATTATGCTCACCGGACGAGCCGGCTCGGCTATGACAGCAGAAATTGGTGTCATGCGCATTTCAGACCAAATTGACGCCTTGGAAGTGATGGACATTCATCCCATTGGTTATTTGTCTACTCCGCGTCTTTTGGCCGGAATAATTATTTTTCCATTGCTTACAGCTATTTTTAATGTTATTGGCATTATCGGTGGTTATTTGACGGGCGTGCTCTTGCTTGGCATCAATGAAGGTGCATACTTTTATCAAATGCAAAGCGCCGTTACTTTAGCCGATGTCATGGGCGGTTTTTTGAAGTCCATCACTTTTGGAATAATTGTTATTACGGTATGTTGTCATCAAGGTTATTATACACATTTACGCCGTGACAGCGTAGGTCCTGCTGCTGTTGGTAGTGCCACCACGACAGCAGTGGTTATGGCTTCAAGTCTTATTCTTGTGGCGGACTATGTGCTAACATCCTTGTTGCTATAGGAAATTTATATGCAGGCAAGCACAATTACTTTTGAAAACTGTAGCATTGGTTATGCAGGGCATGTGGTGGTGCGTGATATTAATGCTCAAATTCCGCAAGGGAAAATCACTGTTATTCTAGGTGGCTCCGGAAGCGGAAAATCAACGCTGTTGCGTCATCTTGTGGGACTTGCGCGCCCAATATCCGGAAAGATTCTTCTTGGCGAAACGGATTTTTTTTCGCTTTCCACACATGAGTTTCGGCGTATGCGTAAGCGCATGGGCATGTTGTTTCAGGATGGTGCTTTGCTTGGCGCATTGACTGTGCTTGATAATGTAGCCCTTCCGTTGCGAGAACACACTAAATTATCTAATGAATCCATACATAAAGCTGCCATGCGCACCTTGGCCTTGGTGGGGCTTGATGAATTTGCAAGCTTTTATCCCGGTCAACTTTCCGGAGGGATGCGCAAAAGAGCCGGGCTTGCGCGCGCAATGATCACCGAACCACCATTTTTGTTTTGCGATGAGCCAACGTCCGGACTTGATCCCATTACAGCCGCACACATGGATCAAATGTTGCTTGATATGAAAAAAACTTTTCCGCATATGACCTTGGTGGTCGTTAGCCATGATTTGCAAAGCCTTGAGCGTATTGCAGATTATGTCCTTGTGCTCAATGAGCAAAGGCTTATATTTAGCGGAACTTATGCAGAATTAAGAACGAGCGAACATAAATACTTGCAGCATTTCTTAGCTCGTAAGGCGCATAAGTTTGAGCAAAAGGCCTTGGGCAATTTTCAAGGGCAAGATGAGGATGTACACGCAGCCTTGCTTGCTTGGATGGAAAAATAAAAGAGGTAAATATGAATATATCAAAAGAAATTTGGCTTGGAGTCTTTGTGCTCATCGGGCTTATGTGTACTGCTTATTTAACCGTAAAGCTTGGGCGCATGGAAGTGTTAGGAGGCGATGGCTATGAAGTTTCTGCTCGCTTTAATTCCATATCCGGTTTACGAGTGGGAGCCAGTGTTGAAATTGCCGGTGTACAGGTGGGGCGTGTTATCGCCGTGCAACTGGATGAAAAGAATTTTCAAGCAAAAGTGTCTTTGTACCTTGACAAAAATGTGATTCTTACTGATGATACAATAGCTTCTGTGAAAACAAGTGGGCTTATTGGTGATAAATATATAAGCCTTGCGCCCGGCGGTTCAAGTGATATATTGAGTGCCGGCAGCGAGATTATCGATACGGAATCGGCCGTGGATTTAGAGTCAATCATTAGTAAATTTGCCTTTGGAGGTGTATAATGTTTCGTAAGCATATTTTATTTTCGGTGCTTAGCATAGTTGTTGCCAGCATGTTCTTTGTCAATACGCAGGCTCATGCAAATGCAGCAGAAAACGCGGCCAAAGCTGCCATGGACAAATCAGTGCAGCAAATTCTTCATTACTTGAAAGATCCCGGCTATGCTAATCCAAGCACTAGAAAAGCTTTGAATAAATCCATTGAGAAAGTGGTGTACACCATTTTTGACTTTTCAGAATTTTCGCAACGTACCGTAGGAAGATATTGGAGTTCATTCAATGCGGCACAGAAGAAATCCTTCACGGTTGCCTTTGCTGAGCTGCTTTTTGCTACCTATCTTGACAGTTTTGGCGGATATAATGGCGAAACTATGGAATACGCCGGCATTGTAAGCGGTAGTCAAGGTACACGAGTTGAGGTTCGTACCATAGTTACGATGACGGGAAATAGAAAAATTCCCATATCTTATCGCATGCTACCTAAGGGCGGCACATGGAAAGTTTATGATGTACTCATTGAAGGCGTGAGTCTTGTTAAAAATTACCGCAGTCAATTCAATGATATACTGGGCAAAGCAACTCCGGAGCAGTTAACTGCCAGAGTAAGAGAAAGAGCTGCTGCCATACAGAAGGGATTATAGAATGTTTTCAATGAAGTATTTGGCAAGGTTTGCGCTTTGTCTTACTTTATGTGCCGCCATGGGCTGTTCCGCCGGCACAGGGCTTGGTGAAGCCGGCTTTGTAAATCCAAGTGTTTTTGCCAATTATATGGGGAAAAATGCCGGCGATGCTAATTTAGATGACTATGGCGATGTGGGCGGCGATGGAGTTGCCGGTAGTCTTGATGATTATGGTAGCGGCGGCAGTATCCATGGCATAAGCGACCCATTGGAGCCTTGGAATAGGTTTTGGTTTGGCTTTAATGACATGTTTTTTACCTATGTGGCAAAGCCTGCATATATTGCCTATGATACCGTAGTGCCCGATAAAGTGCAAACTGGGCTTAGTAACTTCTTGAAAAATTTACTTTTTCCGGCTCGCTTTGTGAATGCTCTTTTGCAAGGAAAATTTAAGCTGGCAGGTGTGGAACTTGGTCGCTTTATGATTAATACCACAGTGGGTGTGGGCGGCTTGATTGACGTAGCTGCTCGTGAGAAAACTGTTGTGCCTTGGACGCGTGATGGTGAAGATTTTGGGCAAACTCTTGCGCATTGGGGCGTTGGTGACGGTTTTTACCTCGTTCTTCCCTTTATGGGGCCGTCGTCTTTGCGAGATGGTTTTGGATCGGCAGTGAATTTTTTCATCGACCCCTTGCTCTATGCGGACCCTACCTTTATTTCATCAGGCATTGTATATGGCTTGTATTTCAATGAAGTACGCACTATTTTGCCCGTGTATGAAAGCACCAAGAAAGTTGCGGTAGATCCCTACATTGCCATGCGTGAAGCCTATGTAGCGTTCCGTAAACAACAGATATTGAAGTAAACAGCTGACTCTGAAAACGTATTTATGTGGAAACGCTGATTAATTCCTCCGGAGGGGAAGGGCTCTGCCCCTCCACCCCGCCAAAGGGGA
>CAYJJP010000014.1:0-20115 GCA_964370525.1 uncultured Desulfovibrionaceae bacterium
TTTATAAAAGTAATATACGCATTTGCACAGCTACTTCTCATTAAAATACATTTAATTTCAAATTTTATTGGGCGCTGAGCAGTTCAGCCACAAGAGCAACGTCAGCTTCTAAAAATTGAAGTTCTGTTGCTTCACTGGGATAAACCCAACGAATATTTTGCCCTTCAACACACTGCGCCTGCCCTTCAAAACTCGTCACATGAAATAAATGCAAGCGGACTGGACGTTTTGGGTACGCATGGAATACTGTTTTCCAAAAACAATATTCCGTTATTTTTATTTGCAGCTCTTCATAAAGTTCACGCTCAAGAGCTTGCTCTAAGCTCTCCCCCTTATCCACCTTTCCGCCGGGAAACTCCCATAGTCCGGCCATGGGATAATGCAACGGCCTTTGCTGAGCAAGATATTTTCTTTCTGTTCCGCTGCCTTGCCAAATGACCGCCGCCACAACTTCCAACACTCTTTCATTACTCGATTTCTTCATTTAAAATATATTTCCTGCGCTCTTCCAGCACATCTATTTTTTCCTCCAGCTCCGCCATTTCCTCTAAAATTTTTTCAATTTCAATTTTAATGGCTCCAAAGCGTTGCAAAAGTGGAGCAGACTGCGCTTCATCGGCATAGACATCGGGATCAACAAGCTTTTGCTCAATATCTTCCTGCTCCAGCATGAGCTTTTCCAAGGATGTTTCGCAATGCGAATATTTTTTTTGTAATGGTTGTAATTCCTTAGAAAGCGCATTGCGTTCTTCCGCTTGCTTGCGTTTTAACTTCTTAACTTCCTCACGCGACAAATTTCCCTTAGAATCAGATGCCTTGCGAATGTTTTCAGCTTTTACGCTATTAGCTTCCAAAAGCATGGTACGACGCACGGCATCATATTCAGCAAAACCATTTTCATAGCGTTCAATGCCTTTTTCAGAAAGAGCCCAAGCTTCTTCAGCTACTTCTGAAAGTAACCAGCGATCGTGAGCCACCATAAGCAAAGTTCCATTAAAGGCATCAAGAGCGCTTATGAGAGCTTCACGACTCTCTAAGTCCAAATGGTTGGTAGGCTCGTCCAAAATAAGGAAGTTGCAACGCCCAAGAAAGAGCGTTGCTAAAATAAGCCTGCTTTTTTCTCCGCCGGAAAGTGAAGACACCCTTCGCTCAAAATAATTTTTGCCCAATAGAAAAAGACCAAGCACGCTCATTAATTCTTCTTCTGTGGTGCGTGGATCCGACAAGCGACGAATCTCACCAAGAACACTGCCATCTGCATTGAGCACATCTAACTGATGCTGACTAAAATAGCCAAGGCGCACTAGGGAACCACACTGCACAACTCCGGCAGTCTTTTCCAAACGACCGGCCAAAATTTTCAGCAATGTGGACTTTCCGCAACCATTTGGCCCCACCACAGCAATGCGCTGACCTCTATATAAATTAAAGGAAAGCGGTGGCCAAAGGCGTTTGCCGTCATTGGCGAATGTAAAATCCACATCCACTACGCCCAACACCATTTTTTCGGTACGGGCAGCTTCCGGCCAACTAAAATTCAAAGAGCGACGTTTCATTTCCGGTTGGAAATTTTCCAGCTCTTTTTCTAATTTCTTAGCCATTTTTTGGCGTGAACCGGCTTGTCTGGCCTTGGTGGCTTTGGCTCGAAACCTATCCACAAAAGCCATTTTGCGTGCAATTTCTTCTTGCAAATTCTTGGCTTCACGCTGTTTTTGCGCTTCCAACTCTTCCTGCATGGCAATAAATTGCGTAAAATTAGCCTTACGGAAAAACGGACGTGACATGCCAAGATACAGCACATGCGTACTCACTTTGTCCATAAAAACACGGTCGTGCGCAACAAATACCAGCACACCCTTAAAATTTAACAAAAAACTTTCAAGCCATTCAACAGCTTCAATATCAAGATGGTTAGTCGGTTCATCCAAGAGCAAAATATCTGCACCGGCTGTTAAAACCCGTGCAAGCTTAGCTCTTTCTCGCCAGCCACCGGAAAGCTTTTCCAAGGGCAAAGCCCATTTTTGCTGCGAAAAACCTAAACCGGTAAGCACCATTTGCGCACGTTGCTCAGGATTGTATCCATACATACTCTCCAGCTCCGCTTGCTTAGCCATCAACTTTGTTAATGCAGCCGCATCATTATTTTTTGATGCTTCATCCCAATCTTCCCAAAAGTCTTGCCAATCGGGGAGGGCTTCTTGAACATAGTTCAAAAGCGGCTTTTGTAAAGACTGAGCATCAAGCTCTTGCTCCACATAACCAAGCCTGCTTTCCTTGGGTATAATGATGCGACCACCATCGCTGGGTTCAAAACCGGCAATTATACGCAAAAGTGTTGATTTTCCAGTACCATTGGAACCACATACGCAAAGACGTACACCGGATTCAATGTCCAGTGAAAAATTATCTAAAATGGTATTGCCACCATAATACTTAGAAACATCTTGTAAAGTTATCTTCATTAAATATTAACAGTTCTATTTGGTTAAGTAATAATATATAAGTTTAAGCCTTGTAAATTCTACAAAAATTTATCACGCTTATAGCCGGTGTATGTTTCTTGCAAACCTACATGCAAAGACATTGACGGCACAAAGCCAAGCTCATCTTGCAGCCTTTGACTATTACACATCCAACCCACAGCGCGCGACTCGCGGTATTTGTCAAAGGTGAGCGAAGGCATAGGCTTATTAAAACGCTTCATAATAGCACCATAAGCTGTACTTATGGCAGCACTAACACCTAATACGCACAAAGGAAGTTTCACGCAATACGCTTTTTTGCCCATTACTTTGGCCATTGCTTTTCCAAATCCGCCCATTGTATACATGGGATTGTAAGAGTTTTCACCATCATTACAATGATATACACCACGAGCTTCCGGTTTTAAGCCGCAAAGAATGGCCTGCGCCATATCGGAGACGTGAATAACTGAAATAGGAAAATCTCTGCAAAGTCCGGGACTTACAATTACTCCCTTAGAAACAGCTTTGAAAAATGGCAAAAGCCCTTTATCTCCGGAACCATAAATCATGGGCGGGCGTAAGATTACTAACTTATCGCCACAATGCTTGCTGAGCATTTCTTCTGCTAAATATTTTGACCAGCCATAAGCGGAAACGGGACGAGCTGTATCGCTGTCTGTCACGCCCTTTGCAAAATGTATATCACGATATGGAGCAATGGGGCCTGTGGCGGCAATGGAAGAGACCAGGAGTACACGCTCAATATTGTGCTTGGCTATGGCTTTTCCAAGTAAATCCGCGGCAGTAACATTGCACAAATAATCTTGCCAGAACACACCGGAAAGCATGGCTGCCAAATGTATTACCACATCCTGACCGGATAGCGCATCATCAAGCCCTTTACCGCTTATAAAATTTACTTCCTTGATATTTACAAAGCTTGGCAAAGCCTTAACGTTAGAGCTTTTGCGCACAATGCATGTAACCTCAGCACCATGCTCCGTCACTACTTCCTCAAGGGCTTTAAGTAAATATTGTCCGACAAAGCCTGTGCCACCGGTAAGTACAATTTTTTTATTTTTTAAATATTCTAAAGACATGGTTCAATAAGCTCCTTACGATAAATTCTATATCTTTTTGTCATCTGACCGCCAAAATCTTCCATCATATCATTGACTGCCACATTATCTTCAAGTGTCCATGAGCCTTCAAGGCTTGAAAAATACTCATACTCTTCGCTTTGTTCCATCATATACTGAAGCAAGAGCAAGGGTAGTCCCATGAGTCGATATTTTTCAAGAACGCCAAAAAGTACCATGCGATACGTTCCTCGAATTTCCTTGCGTGCACACCAATAATGCCACGGTGTCATCAAGCCAAGTTTCCCGTTTAATCGCTTTAAAAGTGGATTCATATCGGGGAGGGCAAGCATACCGCCGGCCGGTTCACCTTTATGATAAAAAAGCACGAAGAATCGAGGGTCTAAAACACTCTTAAGCCCTTGAACATGGTTTTTAGCCTCGTCCAATGACATGGGAGTGAAGGCAAAATTTTGCGCCCAACTTTTTTGGAAAATATCCAGCATACAATAGATATCTTCGGTCATGGTTGCCTTACTGGCATTACGCCATGTAAATTCATTGCGATCCTTTATGATATCAATTTGCTTTTGCAAACTCGGCGGAACTTTTAAAGTTTCCTTGCTTAAGGCATATGCAAATAAATCTTGCTCCTTATACATATGCCAACTTTCCACCAAATGAGGATAATAGGTATGATTCCAAGGCATCATTATACATGGATCAAGTTCAAACCCACCCACCAACATTCCGCAAGTATAATTGGTAGAAGGATTGAGCGGTCCGCGCATAAACTCCATACCCTCAGCTTTAAGCCAATCAGCAGCAGCAGCAAAAAGTGCGTGGGCTGCTTCTAAATCATTTTGACATTCAAAAAAACCCCACGCTCCACATTTTTCCTTTGCATTTTCATTGTAGCCGTCATCCACTATGGCGAGAATACGCCCGACAGCTTTCTCTTCGCCATTTTTTTCTTTACGATAGGCCAAAAACAGCTCACCCTTGGCTTTTTGCCAAAAAGGATGTCGAGCCGAATCCAAAAGCTTGCGTTCATCTTTTTTCAAAGGGGCGACCCAGTGCTTAGCACCGGCGTAAATTTCCCACGGAAGGGAAATGAAAATTTCTTTTTCGGCTTCGCTCTTCACCGTAGCAATGCGCAGCGTGTGTGAATGTGACATAAGTTATCCGTATTATTGAAATAATTATAAATATTATTTGCGCTTTTCCCACCAAGCGGAACCGGGGCCGTTGAACCACCAATGATGCGTCGGCGTAGCCAAAACCACAGCACAAATTTCCTTGCCTTCGACAGTACGAATACGCTTTGAAGTGCTTTCCATCCATTGCAGAGCAAATGCATTACCCTTTTCGCTCTCACCCTTCAAGTTAAAAAGTAAATCCAGCTGATCGGCATCGTGAGCTAGCTGCGCTTCAAAGGTATTATTGGCGTCAAGTTCATCCCAAAAGGACAGAATATCATCCTGCAATCCGGTACCCTCGGTGGCATGTTGCATGGCAAGTCGCTCATTGGTGGTATTATACATTTTATTTACATAATTGAAATCACCGGTGCGAGCCTCTGCTAAATCATGGAAAAGGCACATAAAAACAGTTTTAGCAATGTCAGCGCCGGCCATTTTTGCAAGTACATACCCTATGACACTCACACGATGCGAATGCTCTGCCACATTTTCACTTCCTGTACCGAGGAATTGATACCCTGTGCGTGGAGTATGCCGAAGCATACCAACTTCATTGATAAAATCCACCACTCGCTCAATGCGACTGCAACTACGCAAATTACTTACAGGATCGCAAACTTGCGCCTTGCTTTCACTTTTAGAGCTAGCCTCGTTGGGATTTTGAACATTGAGTATATCCTTTTTCGATGTGTGAGACATATTTACCTCGCTATATGCCATAATCTAGAAAAATTTGCTCAAAATTTGTGCCTAAGAAAGTTTTCCTAGAATATTGAGGAAAAAAGTACTTACACCTTTAGAGAATTCATCATATACCAATTTGCGTACATCAGCACTGGCCGTACCACACAAGTCAGGCAAATCTTTCTTTAATTGTGCAGGGCACGGCGCCATTAAATCGCGTGCTTCTATATTTTTAAATATATTGTGCGTGATATATTCCGGAAAAAATGCTTGGACACCATCAACAGCCCAAGCTTTTTTCTTAAGATCAGTTTCACCCTCTATAAGCATAACGCCGGTTCGCAAAGTTTGCAAAGCTTTGGGCGTAAAAAACATGTCATACTTTGGCCCAACTGCTACAATAGCTTTGAAGCGATTTTCCGAAAAACTTTGCCCTAAGGTAGGCAAACCTTGAAGCATTTTCTGTACATGACGGGCTGCCCACGCATTACAATATACGATAGATTGCGGAACCCTACGACAATAACCATCAAAACCGGAAGCGTCAATTCTAGCGCCGCCAAGCAATAAGGCAATGCTAGCGCCGGTGCCAAAACCCAAAAATCCCATTCTACTGGTATCAATCATTTCTCGCACGTCTTTATGCTTTTCAGCCATATCTAAAATAATTTGCACATCACGCATACGCTCTGACAATTGTTGCCAAGTGAAAAGCTGGGACATGCGCTGTAAATTATCATTTTTATGATCCGGTGCCATGACCACAAAACCGCAACGTGCCAGAAATGCAGCTGTGTCATAATAAGAAAAACGTGTGGCGGCTGAATCGTGTGAAAGCACAATCAACGGAAAGCGTCCTGCTGCCGCACGCCCAAAGCGCACCACATCAAAACTCCATTCGCCATACTGTGCACGACTTGGCTTACTATGCGTAGGATACCAAACGTTTACATCTATGCGAACGGAGCGTGATTTATTCCAAACACCAATGGTTTTAAAAGCCGGTTTAAATAACTCTGCGGCAAAGCACACAGGCACTTTCAACTGAAAAACAGAAAAAAGAGCCACGCACAACCATAAAATTATGAAAAATTTCTTCTTTATTTGGCAGAACAAATATCACCTCATTTAAGACCTCTGCGCAATTCATTGCGCAAGGTCTTTGGAGCGTTGACTGTAGTCAATGCGACCGAAAATCAAGAATAGACGGAGCTTTGCTTCGCCGTTAAGTGATTGATTTTCGTGCCTTTACCTCTGTGCACTCGTTTTTCTTTTTATTTGTGAATATATATTTTACACTGAAAATTATATTTGAGAAACAATTATCCAGAGGTCTTCATTTATGACGCCGTTATTACAGTGCCAAGCGCCTCAGCTTGCAATAAATAACGTTCAAGAGAAGATTTTTCTCTACCGTCTAAAATAAGAGCACGCTTACAACCTGCTTCAAGCGCAAAAAGACAAGCATCTACCTTGGGAAGCATTCCGCCATAAATAACTTCGGACTTTTTCAGCTCAGAAATATCTTCGGCATTAAGGCTTGGCAAAAGAGTATCTTCTTTATCAAGCACACCGGGAACATCGGATACCAACACAAAATAATCTGCTTGCAAGGCTCCGGCCAAGGCTCCGGCTGCTGTATCAGCATTAATATTTAATCCGATCCCTCCAATATCTTGTGAGTTTCTGGCCACCGGTGCAACTACAGGAATAAATTCATTACTAAGCAAGCATTGCACCACAGCATCGTTTACCTTGGGTACATCACCCACAAGACCAAGTTCTTCTCGCAAGATGTTAGCACTAAAAAGTCCGCCGTCCTTTCCGCAAATGCCCACAGCATTGCCACCCACTGTCTGTAAAAGTGAAACAACAGCCTTATTCACCTGTCCACAAAGAGCCATTTCCACCGCTTGCATACTGGCTTGGTCGGTCACTCGCAAGCCCTGTTCAAAGTGACTTTCAATATTTAAACGCTCTAAGAGTGTGCTGATATGCGGCCCACCGCCATGCACAAGCACCACACGCATTCCATCTTGCACCAGTCTTACAATACTTTTCGCAAAAGGCGTGCGTAACTCTTCTTTGTCCATGGCATGACCGCCATATTTTATGACCAATGTTGACATGGCCTTATCCTTATATTTATTTATATTTGTTTACTATACCTTAGGGGCATTATCTGCCAAAGTTGCAACCATTACGGCCTTAATGGTATGCAAACGATTTTCGGCTTCATCAAAGGACACATTGGCCGGCGTTTCAAAAACCGAATCATCCACTTCCATGGCTTCAATGCCGTATAATTTATATACTTCCTCGCCAATGCTTGTTTCTCTGTTATGAAAAGCTGGCAAGCAATGTAAAAATTTACACTCTGGATTACCGGTAAGCTGCATGGTTTTTTGGGTTATTTGATAGGGCATAAGCTCTTTTATGCGCTCTTCCCATACATCTTTTGACTCGCCCATGGAAAACCAAACATCGGTATAGAGAAAATCGCAGCCTTCAACGCCGCTCGCCACATCATCGGTCACGGTAATCCTAGCACCGGACTGTGCGGCAATGGATTTGGCTAATTGTTGAATTTCACCACTTGTTTGAAATTTTTTGGGCGAAATGGAACGAAAGTCCATGCCCATCTTTGCTGCTCCAATCATAAGCGAATTACCCATATTGAAGCGCCCATCGCCCAAATAGGCAAAGCGTACTTCATTAAGGGGCTTAGAGCAATGTTCTTGCATGGTTAAAAAATCTGCCAGCACTTGCGTTGGGTGAAACTCATCGGTAAGTCCGTTATATACGGGAACTGAAGAATATTTTGCCAGTGTTTCCACTATTTCTTGTCCAAAACCTCGATATTCAATGCCATCGTATAAGCGGCTAAGGACGCGCGCCGTATCTGCCATGGATTCTTTTTTGCCAATCTGTGAGCCGGAAGGGCCAAGATATGTGGTGCAAGCGCCTTGGTCATATGCTGCCACTTCAAAGGCGCAGCGTGTGCGTGTGGAATCTTTTTCAAAGAGCAAAACAATATTTTTACGCTTCAGATATTGTTCTTCCGTACCATTTTTCTTACTCTCTTTTAAATGCGCCGATAAACGCAATAAATAGGCTATTTCTTCACGTTCAAAATCCAATAATTTCAAAAAATGTTTGTTTTTTAACTGCATTTGCGTAGTGCTCCGCTTTATTTATGTTCTAAAATATACGTTAATATGGCATCGGCCTGCATGGCAGCAGCCTGCATGACTCGTGGTGCCAGCGGTGGCATAGATTGTACATCGCTGGTGAAATCACCTACCACCACCAAATTTTTACCAAGTTTACGACTGTGCATGGGAGGGCCGCCATAACCGGCTATACCCGACGCACTCACCGTAAATATATCTTTTTTTATGGTTTCTTCAACGAAAAGTCTTTTACTCACAGCATCATCCAAAGCCTCTACCCAGAGCATGGATTGCGACAGCAAGGGTTGAAGTGAATGCATATCAATATGTAGTTTGTGTTTTTCAAGACGAAGTTGCGGATTAAGCTCTAGCAAAATTTGCGCCAGCGCATCCACCTTGGGCATGCCCACATGTTTTGGAAAATAATGCTGCCGATTTAGATTAGATGCATCCACACTATCACTGTCCACAAGCACAAGATTTTGCACACCACTGCGCACAAGCAACATGGCCACATTGGAACCAAGGCCACCCACTCCGGCAATACCTACCCGTGTCGCTGCAAGTTTTTCAAGCTCGTCTTGCGATAAATAGCGTTCTAAACCTTGCATATTTTAATTTTTAAGACTGTGGATTGGAGCAGGAATGCGCCCCCCAAACTCAATAAATTTAGTGGCATCACCCTTGGGCACAGGCATAATAGCTGCTTTACCAAGTAATCCGCCAAAGTGTACCATTTCACCGACACCCTTACCCGGAACCGGTATAAGGCGAGCGGCTGTGGTTTTGTTGTTAATCATGCCGATGGCCATTTCGTCGGCTATAATTGCCGAGATAGTGCTGGCGCTCGTATCGCCCGGAATGGCAATCATATCCAAGCCAACCGAGCAAACAGAAGTCATAGCTTCTAATTTTTCCAGCGTGAGTAAGCCTTTATTGGCAGCGTCTTCTATGCTCGAATCTTCCGAAACAGGAATAAAAGCTCCGGAAAGTCCGCCCACCGAAGATGAAGCAAAGGAACCGCCCTTTTTTACCGCATCATTAAGCAATGCAAGCACCGCCGTGGATCCCGGAGCTCCAATGGTGGAAAGTCCCATACTTTGAAAAATTTCTCCCACTGAATCGCCCACTGCCGGCGTTGGCGCAAGAGATAAATCAGCTACGCCAAAGGGCACATTAAGCCGCTTTGCCACTTCTTTACCTATTATTTCGCCAACTCGTGTTACTTTAAACGCAGTACGTTTTATAACATCGGCAGCATCGAGTAAGGTAAACTCTTCATTGCTGTTACGCGCATTAAGTAAGGCTCTATCAAGAGCTTTTCGTACAACGCCAGGGCCGGATACCCCAACATTAATAACCACATCAGGTTCACCTACGCCAAGGTAAGCTCCGGCCATAAAGGGAACATCTTGCGGAATATTGGCAAAAACTACTAATTTAGCACAACCTAGACCATCATTATCACGCGTTGCCTCAGCAATTTTTAAAATTTGCCTGCCCATAAGTGCCACGGCATCCATATTAATACCGCTCTTGGAGGAAGCCACATTTATGGAAGAACAAACACGCTTTGTACCGGCAAGAGCGTCGGGCAATGATTCAAGCAAGGCTAAATCGCCGCGCGCGAAACCTTTTTCCACAAGCGCCGTATAACCGCCTAAAAAATCAACATTTGCCTCGGCAGCAGCTTCATCAAGTGCCTTACAAATGCGAACCATTCCTTCTGCATCAAAGGATGCACCGGCGACAGCAATAGGACTTACGCTAATGCGTTTATTGACCACAGGAATGCCATATTTTTCACCAACTTCATTGCACAATTGCACTAAATGCTTGGCATGGGTGTGAATTTTTTTGCGTATTTTATCGATAAAAATTTGTAAATCATGACTTTGGCAGTCAAACAAACTAATACCGAGAGTAACGGTACGCATATCAAGATGTTCGTTACGCACCATATTAAGCGTGCTGATAATTTCACGATCTGAGAGCATTTTATATCCCTTATATTGGCGCAACGCGGTTTATGGCTTCAAAAATATCACGGTGTTGCATAGAAGTACGCACGGAAATTGCCTCTCCGACTAAACGAAGCTGTTCGCGTACAGCTTGTAAAACCACCGCATTTGGCACCTGAACTTCAAATAGAAAGAAAGCATTATTATCACCCTCATCAGCGAAAATAGCCTTCAGATTTTCGATATTTACATTATGGTCGGCAAAAACTGTACTCAAAGCCGCCACAAGTCCGGTGCGGTTTGGTCCATAAGCTGTGACCACAAAGGGCGAGGAAGGCGTACTGGCACACCACGCCGATTCTGTGGCAGGGCGCACAATTATAGACAAATCCACCTTACGCTCAGCAAGACCCTTTTCCAAATATTCATGCAAGCTTTTGTCTGTGCAAGAAATTGGAGCACTTACAGTAAATATAGCAGCAAATTCACCACTTGATATGGCTTGCGAAAGCGCAACAATATCGCATTGCGCTTTTTCCAAAAGTGACGAAACAGCAGCTACTATGCCGGGGCAATCTCTACCTAAGAATGAAATAACCAAGGAATGCATACGTTTTTCTCACATGGCAGATGTATAAATCTTAGAAGATTGTATAACCTTGCCTTTAGATTGTCACCATTTAATTTTCTATGCTTTAATATCAGCTCCATTTAACACCATTAAAATCATTATAAGCAAAATATATTTAAACTTCAATACTTTTCAAAACATCCAAACATTCAAGGTGAGTATACTCAAAACGCAAGGGAGTCACGGTAATATAACCCTTAGTTAGCAAATCACGATCTGAACCTTCTTCAACATCTTCGTACGAAAATTCTCCATGCAACCACCAATAATTTCGACCTCTTGGGTCTTGACGCTTATCATAGCAATCCTTCCATTGAGCCATGCTTTGAAAGGCTGTACGCAAACCAAGAGTTTCGCTTATGGGCATATCCGGATAATTTACATTTATTACAGTGTGTTTTGGTATTTTATCCCAAGGAAGAGTTTCAGCAAGATGCACTGCGTGACGAGCTTGATCCAACAGTTGAGTTGGCGTATAATTATTGTACGATAAAGCCATGGACGGAATACCGGCGAAAGCACCTTCGCAAGCAGCGGCTATGGTTCCGGAGTATTTAACATCAGGGCCGGCATTAGGCCCGGAATTTATGCCGGTAATAACCAAATCGGGCCTTTTTGGGCATAAATCCAAAATGCCAAGCTTCACACAATCTGCCGGTGTACCATGAACTCCCATACCATTAAAATTTACTTCGGAAACTTCTTCGGCTCGTAATGCTTGGAAAACCGTAATGGCACTTGACACTGCTGACTGTTGAGTCATGGGCGCAACCACATATACTGTATGTCCTGCTTCTGTAAAGGCTGTATAAAGAGCACGCAAGCCCACTGCGTAAATACCGTCATCGTTGCTCAATAAAATATTCATATAAAAAGCCTCCCGAAATGTATAATAAGGACTACTTATTCCTTGCCATGAATAAGCTTGAAGTGTTATTGATAATATACTGTTACTATTTAAGACCTTAATTGCGAGTAAAAATTGTGTAGGGATAATATATTCTTAAAGGTGTAAAAATGCAACAACACATATTAATAAAAGATCTTCAGCCTCATAGCAAAATGCGTGGTATATATTTAATCAGCGCAGCTTCACTACAACATGCCAAAAACGGCCCTTACTGGAATATTACTTTAAATGATTCCAGCGGTGAGATTAACGCCAAAATATGGGCTCCCTTGAGTATGGAGTTTAATAATTTATGCGCCGGTAACTTCGTGGACGTTGCGGGAAATACTTCATTATTTCGTGAACAAATTCAGCTAAATATCAATGCATTACGACAATTGAGCGATGCCGAAAGTGTGGAGCTTGATACATCACTCTATGTGCCAACCAGTCCGTATAATATTGAAGATATGTGGCAGGAACTGGAAGAGCTTTGTCAAAAAGAACTTACACATACACCTTGGAATGACTTTGTTTTTTATGTACTTAATCGTAATGAAATTCGGCTGGCGTTGATGGCTTGTCCGGCTGCTAAAAATATACATCATGCGTATAGGGGGGGCTTGCTTGAACATAGCCTTTCGGTAGCAAAGCTTGCCATGACCATTGCAAAGCAATATCCGGAACTTGACCGACAAGTATTACTTGTGGCAGCCATATTTCACGACCTTGGTAAAATATGGGAATATTCTTATGGTCTTGTTACCGATTATACCGATGCCGGGCGCTTGCTTGGTCATATGCATTTAGCTCTAGAATTCCTAGCTCCCATTTTAGAACAATGTAATGTTGAAAGCGATTATATTCAGCATTTTAAGCATCTCATCCTCAGCCATCACGGTACATATGAATTTGGTTCGCCCCGCTTACCACAAACTCCGGAAGCCATGATTTTGCATTATGCAGACAATATTGATGCTAAAATGGCTCAATGTCGTCAATTATTTGTTGATAATGAGCAAGATTTTGTTGGGTGGTCGCCGTATCAACGTAGCCTTGACCGCTGTATCTATCAACCTTCTCGCCTCAGCCCTGTGACAAAGAACGAAGAAGAAATAGGGCAAACTGAACACCTTGTATTAGGTAATACTGAATGCGCTTCTTCGGATACTAACACGGAAGGAAACACTCAAATCTCAGCAGAATTTTTAACAGAGCAAACTCCCATGGAAATTGAAGAAGTTCCACCAAGTCAAAATATAATTCAAGATAGCGAACACGAAAATTTACCACAGAATCAAATTGTCGACGAACAAAACATAGTTACTTCACAAGAAAACATTAATAATCCTGATAGTTCTGACACTGAAAACAATAAAACACAGGCAGAATCACAGGTCGCTGCAGCTCAGCTGGGTTTCTTTTTTAACTTTAAATAAATGTAGACTAAAGACATGTTCATAACACTTGAAGGCACAGAAGGTGCCGGTAAAACCACCGTTTTACACGGACTGAAAGATTATTTTGAAAACCTTGGGCGCACTGTGCTTTGTACAAGGGAACCGGGAGGCTCTAAACTTGGACTGCATTTGCGTTCCATGCTCCTACACGAACACACAAAAATTAATGCGCGTGCCGAGCTATTTCTTTTTTTAGCAGATCGAGCACAGCATGTTGAGGAAGTTTTGCGGCCGGCACTTGCACGGGGCGAAGTTGTTTTGTGCGATCGCTATATTCATTCAACCCTCGCCTACCAAGGCGCAGGACGAGGTCTTGCAGTTCAATACATAGAAAAGCTGAATGAGTTTGCCATTGACGGGCTAATGCCACATAAAGTTTTATTGTTAAATCTTGATGTTGAATCAGGACTGGCACGAGCACTGGCACGTAATGCCACAGACAAAAGTACCGAAGGTCGTTTTGATGCCGAATGTGTTGCCTTTCATCGTTTGGTGCAGGCATCTTTTTTAGAACAGGCTAGGGCAGATACAAAACGCTTTTGTATAATTGATGCAGCACAATGTCCCAACAATGTGCTCAAAGATTGCATAAAAGCTCTTGAAAATAACGTATAGCAACTTAAATTAAGGAAAAAAAATGAAAATAGAATTTTATGATTTAGTGTGGAACGGCACACAGCTTGAACGCAATTTAAATGAAAATGTAAATTTTAAACTAGATGATGAGAATTTTCCGCCAGATCCTTGGGACATTCACAGCTCCCTTGGCGACAGTGAAAATATTTGGTGCACAGTATACAGAATTTTTGAACAACCCGGTGGATTGTTTATAATGCATGGCTATGACGATTTACTTTTTGTAGCACAAGCAAAAACCAATATGGCTTTTGCGCAAGGTTTACGCGAATTTTCTCAAATGGTAAGCGACCCTAGATATGCAGCTGATATTTTTGAAGATATAGAGTCAGATGATTTAGATGACTAAAAACATGAATACAAATTCAATGCAAGACCTTGGCATTATTTTCTTTCCGGTCTTTGATTGGGCCATCTCTCCAACTCATCCGGAAAGAGAAGAACGCTTACTTTATACGCAAGACCAACTGCGTGAAGAAGGGCTTTTTGATGTGCCGGGCATACAAGAGTTTCGTGCTGCCCTTGCTCATAATAGTGACATTGAACGTACACATTTTTGTTTGCCGCATGTGGAAAAAGTATGTACGGCATCACACTTGGCGTCAGCCGGCGGTGCCATAAGTGCTGCCAAACTGGTTTTGGATGGAGAAAATCCGGCCTGCAAAAAAGCCTTTGCCTTGGTGCGCCCGCCCGGACATCATGCCATGCGCATTACCTATGGTAATCGTGGTTTTTGTAATGTAAATATTGAAGCCGTTATGCTTGATTATATTCGGCAAAATTATAGTGCAAAGCTTTGTGCCGATGGGGAAATTTTGCGCATTGCCGTTGTGGATACCGATTGTCATCACGGTGACGGCAGTCAGGATATTTTTTGGAATGACCCGCATACTCTATTTATATCATTACATCAAGACGGTCGAACCCTCTATCCCGGTAGTGGTTTTACGGAAGAATGCGGTGGTATTGGTGCGCTTGGCAAAACCATAAATATTCCATTGCCGCCACATACCGGAGATGCCGGCTATTT
Organism: uncultured Desulfovibrionaceae bacterium; assembly: GCA_964370525.1. Taxonomy (GTDB): domain Bacteria; phylum Desulfobacterota; class Desulfovibrionia; order Desulfovibrionales; family Desulfovibrionaceae; genus CAYJAD01. Next base: position 15,211 of record CAYJJP010000014.1, read on the forward strand.
ATACGCCATGCAACATGCAGTATTGCCCATTTTAGCTGATTTTAAGCCACATTTGATCATTAACTCAGCCGGTCAAGACAATCACTTTACCGATCCGCTCGCAAATATGCGTCTCACGGCTCAAGGTTATGCAAGACTTACCGAACTTCTACAACCAAATATTGCTGTTCTAGAAGGTGGTTACGCCATTCGAGGAGCATTGCCCTATGTCAATTTAGCTATTTGCTTAGCACTTGCCGGAAAAGATTTCAGCGATATTTATGAGCCGGATTGGAATAAGAGTTACCTTACTCAAGATGCTGCCATTACAGATTATATCAAAAAACTTACCGATGAAGTATTGAATATATATCACAAGCCACCTTCAACTCCCTTCGAGGGTAAACAATTAAACGATGCAAGTGGTAATTGGTGGGTGCGCGAAAGAAGTATATATTATGATACAGATATGTTACGAGAAAAACAGCAAGAAAAAACTCGCATATGTCAAGACTGCGCCGGTCTTACCACAACAGTCAGCAAACCGGCACATATGGGCAAAAATTTGTGCTTGCTGTTGCCACGTAATGCCTGCTCTGCATGCACACAGCTTGCTGAAGAATTAAAAGATAAAGCACAGAAAAGCCGTGAATATACGCATGTACGGACAATTCATGGTGTTTAGTTGAGATACCTACAGTGGGCTTAAGGATACGCTGATTAAATAAGAAGTTATATGCGTTTGCAAGTTAAATCAACATTAAAAAAGCAAATTTTCATTCATCCACAGAGAATTGTAATTTTTAATTTATTGAAAATTACAATTATTAAAGCGTTTTGAGGGGAAGGGTCGGCCTTCCCCCCTCACAAAAAAATAATTAATCAGTGTTTCCTTAATCAGTGTATCATTAAATATAAAATTTTGACGATGCAGAATGAGGCTTGGACATTTGCTCAACTTTAGGTTACACACTCTGTTGCAATAAACCCACAATGTATAGGTAAAGTATGCCCAAAATAGAACATATTAGAAATTTTTCCATCATTGCGCACATTGACCATGGTAAATCTACCTTGGCGGATCGTATATTAGAAATTACCGGTCTTGTTTCTGAACGTGACAAAAAAGACCAATATCTTGATAAGATGGAACTTGAGCGAGAGCGGGGGATTACCATCAAGGCGCAGACTGTGCGTATCCCTTTTACTACTAGAGCCGGTAAGAAATATATTTTAAATCTTATTGATACGCCGGGACACGTTGACTTTAATTATGAGGTTTCGCGCTCGCTGGCTGCTTGTGATGGAGCATTGCTTGTGGTGGATGCAACGCAAGGTGTTGAAGCGCAAACGCTTGCCAATGTATATCTTGCCCTTGACCATGATCATGAAGTTATTCCTGTTTTGAATAAGATTGATTTGCCCAGTTCTGATGTGGAAAGGGTGAAGGACGAGATTGAAGAAGCCATTGGTCTTGATTGTACTGATGCTTTGCCTGTTTCCGCGAAAACCGGTGAAGGCGTAGCTGATGTATTAGAGGCCTTGGTTGAGCGTTTACCTGCGCCGGAAGGTGATGTAAATGCACCACTTAAAGCGCTGATTTTTGACTCTTGGTATGACAGCTATCAGGGTGTGGTGGTACTTTTTCGAATTATGGATGGTACTATCAAGAAAAATGAACGCATACGACTTATGGCTACAGGCAAGGAGTATGAAGTATTGCGTCTTGGCGTTTTTTCTCCGGAACTTACGGATATGCCACAGCTTTCAGCCGGAGAAGTGGGCTTTTTATGCGGAAGTATTAAAGAACTGCAAGATGCCAAAGTTGGCGATACTATTACGCTTGTAAATAATCCTGCTCAAGAACCGGTGGAAGGATTTAAAGAAGTACAACCCATGGTATTTTGTGGCTTGTACCCTTCGGATTCTGATGACTATGAAACATTAAAGGCTGCACTTGAAAAATTACAGCTTAATGATGCGGCTTTTTCTTATGAACCGGAAACTTCTCAAGCTCTTGGTTTTGGCTATCGCTGTGGTTTTCTTGGATTGTTACATATGGAAATTATTCAAGAACGCATTGAACGTGAGTTTGAAGTAAGCCTTATAGCCACTGCTCCTTCGGTTATTTATAAGGTTGATACCACTGACGGGCGCAAGCTTGACATTGATAACCCATCTAAGCTTCCCGATGCCGGAAAAATTGATACGCTTTTTGAGCCGTTGGTAAAAATGGATATTCACGTTCCCAATGAGTATGTAGGGAATGTTTTCAAACTATGTGAAGAAAAGCGTGGTGTTCAAAAAAATTTACATTATCTTGCAGCAAATCGTGTGGTAATCACCTATGAATTGCCTTTTGCAGAAATTGTTTTTGACTTTTTTGACCGACTTAAATCCACTACCAAGGGCTATGCATCCATGGATTATGAGTTTTTAGATTACAAACCTGCAAACTTGGTGCGCCTTGATATCATGTTAAATGGCGAACCGGTGGATGCACTGGCTGTTATTGTACATAAAGATAAGGCTTATCATTATGGGCGTGCGTTGGCCTTAAAACTAAAACGTACCATCCCACGTCAGCTTTTTGAAGTAGCCATTCAAGCGGCCATTGGACAAAAAGTTATTGCCCGTGAAACGGTGTCTGCATTTAGAAAAAATGTAACAGCAAAATGTTATGGTGGTGATATTTCACGCAAACGTAAATTGCTCGAAAAACAAAAAGAGGGCAAAAAGCGTATGAAGCGTATGGGTAATGTGGAACTACCACAAGAGGCATTTCTTGCCGCATTGAAAGTGGGAGATGACTAAAAATTCCGCAATGAATACCTCTGCGCAATTCATTGCGCAAGGTCTTTGGAGTATTGACGGTAGTCAATGCGACCGAAAATCAAGAATAGGCGGAGCTTTGTTTCGCCGTTAAATGATTGATTTTCCTATCTTTACCTCTGCACATTTTTTTTGATTTACGTGTAAATATATAATTTACACTGAAAAGCTGTATTTGAAAATAATTGTGCAGAGGTCTTAATGCGGAAAATTTTTCATATATAAAAAAACCGGAAAACACTTTTTATATTTTCCGGTTTTTTTTATATAGATTTTATATTCAAGCTAAAAAGTTTTTTTATATATTTTCAGTGATAAATATTTAACCAATGCTTTCCAAAGCAAACTCAACGGCACATTTCCCAACCGGCAATACAAATGGTATAACCACAACCGGTACAGTTACTACCGTTTCATGCAAAATTTCCTTATCAAGTCCATATATCATAGTAGGTGTTTTACCATGATAAATAACACCCTTCTCACCAAGACGGCGCCTTACATCACCCGAAAGAATATTCGTAAATTCGCCCACCGTACTCTTCGCATCCTCATCCAAATCCTCAATACAATCACCAAGCATGATTTTTGCCACATCTTCAGCAGCATCGCGTGACATAGTTAAAGCTATACTTCCTCTATGTCCGCTATCAGTTTGAGCAGTTACTAAACCAGTGAGTTCACATATATTATTATGATCTTTTTTGATAAAGGGCCTACACGGCGTAATAGTAATTTGCGCCATGCTAGCAAATACAAAGGCTGTAGCCTCAATAAAAGCTTGAACTACTTCTGTAGTTTTCATATGCCTTTTCTCCAATATACCAAAGATTTATATATTTAAATCTAAGTGCTTAGTTTTAATAAATGTGTCTACAAGTTCAAAAATAAGCTCATTTCCACAAAAATTTTTCTGAGCAATGTTGTTCTTGAAATATGTTAAGTTTTCTTCAAAATTTTGCAAGACATTTTTCTTTAAGTTAAACATATTTACTTGCTTTCCATATCCTAATTGCTCAATATATAAAGCATTAAATCGTTGTTCTACCATAGCAGAAATAGGGATAGTGAGAACTGGTTTTCCAAGATACAACGATTCTGTCATAAGAGTATGTCCGCCGCCTTGAATAACATAGCAAGCGCTTTCGAGCAACTCCAAAAAAGTGTCCTCGGATTTTTTCATAAAAATCACGTTGCCCTTACGTCCTGCATCTTGTTCATACCCAAAAACATAACAAAGTCGCTCTGTTGATTCTTGCAAGAATTGAACCAAAGATTCATGCGTAGTATTACTTTGATAAACGAGTATGTGCCCGTCATCGCGTGGTTTTGCCTCAATAACTTTATCTCGTAAAATCGGAGGCACAACCTTAGCATTATACTGCTTAAGTACAGGCGGAGCATAAAAAGATACAATCAAATTATATTCCGTTGGACTAAAAAGATATTTTGGGGTAAGCCCTTGGATATAAAAATCCCAAAGCATATTAGCAGGTAACTGATGCTTACAACTTGTAATTACATGTTGGTGATCAAGCGTCAAACAAGGAATCTGCAAATGTTTTGCCGCTCTTGGTACAAAATACTCAAGATCGGTCATGCAAACATCAGCCTTAAAATCATCTATGATTTTAATAGCTTTTTTAGTATATTTTTCTCTTTGTGCAAGTATGGGTACAGCCTTTTTAAGCGTACCCATAAAATCAACCTTATAATCTTTAAAAACAGTACCAAGGTTGGGTAAAATAGCTACAGGAAATTCATCACTAAAAACATTTAGCGCATCATCATTGGTTACAAATAGGAACTCGTGCTGAGTCAACTTTCTGGCAATGGTCAAACCACGCATGGCATGACCATGACCCGTGCCGTGTATACCGTAGACAATGCGAGCCATATTTTTTTTTCTCCCTTATAATTATGATATATAGCAAAATTTTTACATATGGTCAATGTTATAAAACAAATTATGACTTTTTAATATTAGTATGTACTTACATTCTTAAAAAACCTAAGGATACACTGATTTATTATTTTTCTGTGAGGGGGGAAGGGGAACTTTTGCCAAAGCCCAAAAGCTTCCGCGTTGCTCTC
>CAYJJP010000015.1:0-19629 GCA_964370525.1 uncultured Desulfovibrionaceae bacterium
CAGATTTTCAAAGGATTTCATAGAGATATGAAATCCTTTTTTTGTGCCAAAATGCTGATTTTTGCTCCATGACCCAAATATGACCCAAGCTTTGTGTTTCATGCTGTGCATAAGGTGTATTTTAGGCATTACGTTTCCTTCCCTCGTAGTAGTTCGCCAATTTGTCCTGCATATGATTTTGTGTTAGTTGGGTAAGGTGGGTATAGCGGTTGGTCATCTTGATATCCGAGTGCCCAATCATTTCACAAGCGGTTTTAATGTCACCGCCAGCCATGATGATGCTAGAACAGAATGTGTGCCGCAAGTCATGGAAGTGGAAGTCCTCCAGACCTGCCGCCTTGCGTGTGCTTGTCCATGCACTCTTAATGCCTTTCAGTGGTGTACCGTCATAGCGGCAGCAAACACCGTCCGTGGGCTCCTCAAAAATGCCCAGCTTGGCTCTTTCCTCAATCAACTTTTCTTTCCATTCCAAAAGAGCAACGCGGGTGCGTGGCATAAGCCGCATGGTACGCCTTCGGCTGTTTTTGGTGCGGAAGAAAGTGATGCAACCCACGCCATCATCGAAATCAAAGTCGATGTCCGACCATTTAAGGGACGTGACCTCTTGCAGGCTGGTGCCGTGCTCTGCGCCTAGCAAAATGGCTGACACCAAATAACCAGCCCTGTTTTCCTTGGCATGAGCAAGCAACTTGTCCAGCTCCTTGGGTACGAGGAAAGCCGTGCGGCAATGTTCTTTTTCAGAAAGGTAGCTTATTCCTATGGCCGGATTTTTTGCCATTTCACCTTCTTTCAAAGCTCGCTTGCACAATTCCTTCAATATAAACAGCCGACGATTAGACGTAACAGCCGAAGCTTGTGCCGCCATGTTGGCACGTATACTCAATATAAGATCGGAGGTGAGCAAGGCAATTTTGAAGTTAGCAAGGGGGGCATGTATAAGCTTTGCACCGTCGGGCATGGTCTCTACACGCTCAAATCGGAGTAGACCCTTCAGCTGATCTAGATAGGCTTGCATGGTGGTCGCTTTAAGCTCTCCAGAGGAAAGCCGCTCTTGCCATGTAGCTTTGCAAAGCTCCGCAATCTCACCAAGAGTTAAACCACGTGCCTTGCGCCTAACCTCTGGAGCTGAGCCTTTGTCTATGACATCACGTAGGGTATGCGTCGCCGCCTGCGCGTCTTTTAATGTCCTATACGTGGCGTGATACTTTTTCTGCCCTGTGTGAGCATCCACAAAGTACACAGGGTAAGACATGGTGCCATCTTTTTTCTTTCTGCGCTGTATTGTTACTGTAGCCATGATTTTTCTCCTAGACTACAGCCATTTTCTTCGCTTTTCACTTTTCGATTTTCAATAAACGCTAGTAAGTCGGCCTCATCAATGAGTTTTCTGCCGCCTATACGAATGTAAGATAACTCCTTCGCCTTAATAAGTCTACTCACTGAAGATCGATTCACTCGTAAAATTTCTGCTACTTCTGTCAAGGTCAGTAATTTATTGATTTTCTGCATAATAAAATCCTCACAAAAAAATCTAGAATGTTTTTTAATATGCAGTTAGTATATCAGAAGAAAAATTTAATACTTACTGACGGAGTTTCCCCCAATCAGCCTGTTGAAAAAGTCCATATTTAAAAGTTTTATTGACTAAACATGATTTCTTCTATTTCCTGCAGTCCGTTCAAAAAGTGTAAGATACTAGGAAGGCGAAGTTTTTTGCGAAAGGAGTGTACTCTTCTGGTACTCGACTGGAGCAAAAAACAAGCCTGACGACGTAGATTGCACTTTTTCAATGGACTGCAATGGGCAATGACTACAATATACAATTGCGAGAGGATATCCAAAATGCATTCAACCACATTAAACGCATGACCGTAGCCGAAGCGTACAAGTTCCTCACAGACCCCTATGAATTAAGAATAATTTTCACTTCATTTGAAGAAAATTTAACGTGGAACTACCTATACGAACGAGTGGAAGAAATTTCTCAAGAAGAAAACTGGCCTATAAAGGAAAGTTCTATGCTTGTAAAACTACTTCATTCACGAAAAAAACGTGAGGATGAAGCAAAATCTTTTCTCCAACCATACGAATTAAAACTATTTTATGAAGTTGAAAATAAAAGCATTGATGACCTTTACTACTATATTACTGAAGGTAAACAGTGCATATTTTATAAATTTGCCATGTTTTACATTGAAGATTTGGTCAAAATCTACAAAAAGGATGAATTAAAACAATTTGTAGGCGATGCAAAAATTTTTCGACCTAAAACTTGGTCTGAATTACAAAACGCGGTAAAATTTTCAAAGCTCCCCCAAGATATCAAAAATTCCTTATATTCCGTGCTTCAATTTCGAGCAATATACCATAAAAACAGTAAAGATAAAGATGAGGTAGAATTGTTATCCTCATTTGACTATTGTTTTCTCTGTTGGCGGCCTGTCCCCATGCGTTTCATGTCCAAAAACAATAAAATCGTATGCCATTTTCATCGACATGGGAAGAAAGGCACTTTGCCAGCTTATGGTAAAGGCTATGAACGTGCTTTTAAAATATTAAAAGACCGTGAACAAAATAACCTTACTAGCAATGGCTCATACTTCAAAAAAAGAAGACTGCTCATAAATGCACTCCGTAAGCTTGCCCTTTATACTGCTGAACAAGAAGTAAGTATATTAGCTTGGTATAGTGAATGTGTTAAAGCTCCAGCACAAGGACTAAAAAACATACCATGCAAGATTTCATGGCCTAGCATGGAGCAACTTTCTCCGCTCATTCCAAATATTCTTGAAGCTATTGGGGCGGATATTTCTAAAGACCCAACCGAACTTGTTGATTTGTTAATTCCCATACTTCCCGAAGCCACAACCTGCGAACACACACAAATGGAAGCAATGAAATCCATTTGGAAACAAATCTATACTATATTTGTAGTAGAACTAGCTGAAGCAGAGCTATGGTTCGAGCAATGTAAGCTTACACACAAGAAAATATACTTCCCTGCATAGTATCCCCAAAGGGAAACTTCGCCAGTGACCCACAAAATTTAATTCAAGTATGATGTCTTCATAATTATGGAGGCATTTTTTTTGTTGTCTAAAATAATCCTCCAGATATGGCGGTAGCCAAATCACGAAGTGCGCACTTAATGCAAACTCTGCGAGTTTGCCGCGCGCAAAAGGGACACCCCTTTTGAAACCCCGAAAATCTAAAGGCAAAAATGCAAAAGACATGGGGGTACTAAGGATATAGCTTATGGAATTTTATCACCATCACGTTAGCTTAGTAAGACGCAGCGAAGGACAAAATGCAATAGCATCTGCCGCCTATATCTCTGGTTTATGCTTGCAAAAGCTTGATGGTACACAGGCAGACTATCGACAAAAAAAGGGCGTTTGTGGGCATAGAATTATTTTACCTAGTCAGTATGCACATATATCTGCCCCGACGGCACAAGAATTATGGAAATTAGCGGAAAGTACGGATAACCGTAAAAATTCTATTACCGCACGTAGGGCAGATTTAGCTTTACCGAAAGATTTCACAATGGATGAAAGCCTTGAGGTGGGCTATAAATATGCACAGGACTTAACTGATAGATATAAAGTAGTTACGCAGATAGATTTTCATGCGTTGGGAACTAACAATCCACATATTGACATGCAATTTACCACACGAGAGTTTGATGGAGAAAAACTTACTAAAAAAACCCGTATTTTAGATGAGAAAAAGACAGGAGTTGATGAAATAAAATGGATGCGAGAGCAGTTTGCAAAGCGGATAAATGAAGTTTTAGCGAAATATGGCAAGCAAGTAGATCACCGTTCGTATAAAGACCAAGGATTAGAAAAATTGCCCACAAAACATCTTGGGCGGAAAGCCACGGCAATCGAGCGCAAGGGGAAGAAAACAGAAAAAAGCATATATAATGAGAAAGCGCGTGAGCACAACAGGCTTATCAATGAAAAAACCATTCTAACCCAAGAAATCAACTTATTACAAGAGCAGATACTGGAGGATAAAAATGAACATATTCAGCAAGAAAAAGTATGTAGAAGTGGACGAGAAAACATCCCTGCTAAAGATAAAACATGTGAATTGGGAGGATCAAGAAGAAATGCATCTTCCAGCAGTTGGAGGGCGGGAAATCATGAAAACCCCAACCCAAAGCAGTAAGGCTCCCAGCAAAAAGGGAGTGCGCCTAGAATATTCCAAGACGTTGACCGAGTTGACAAAAGAGAACGCACAACAGAAGAACGAGATTCAAGCTTTGAAAGACAAATTAGCCGAAATAACACAAATATTACACTCGCAGGAACAAGCTCACAAGCAATTCTTAACAGTTCATCAAGAAATGAAAACATTACAGAAGGATGCCGCCCTAAACCTCAGCAAGACCAAACAAGAATTAACAGTATTCAGCACGAGCTTCAAGGCTTACACAGAGCTCCCTCAAGAAATTCAGAACTTTATCCAAAAGAGAGAAAAGGAAATGGATTCACAGAAAACGGAAGTAAACAAGGTGATTACGGATGTATTCAACCAACTCAATGCACTCTTGAACGGGGAAGCGAAACCCCACCAAAAAACGGTGGACACTGTAACGCAACAGCTTTTGATCATGAGCAAGAGGCTGGACAAATTGGAAGCGCGTTTAAGATAATTGACAGCCCACTCAAGGTGACCACACTACTTAACTTTACAAAAGCTTCTGAAATAGCAGAGTTTATACAAGATGTGGCTACAAATACAACTTTAAAGTCCATACTTCACAGCGTTGAAGCTCAAAAAGTATGGTCTTTCATAAATGATATTGAACCATCAGCACACAGTCCTTCAATAAGTGAAGACTTCAACAGTATTGATGATTTGATTTCTACAATATCAGCGCGAGCCACAATGCAAGAGACGACAAAGCATATGTTCCCTGCGACACAGCTGCTAACAATGCTTACCGAAAAGGAAAATGTATTTAATGTTCCTGAATTGCAGGCAATAGATGAATTTTCAAGCCGTGTTCGGAACATTGCAGCGGAGGCGACCTTAAAGGCAATGCTTCACGCCGTAGCAATCCAAAAAGAGTGGGCTTTCATATATGATATTGAACCATCAGCACACAGTCCTTCAATAAGTGAAAACTTCTACAGTATTGACGATTTGGTGTCTAAAGTATCAGCACAAGCCACAATGCAAGAGGCGACAAAGCACATGCTCCCTGCGACACAGCTGCTAACAATGCTTACTGAAAAGGAAAATGTATTTAATGTGCCTAAATTGCAAACAATAGATGAAATTTCAAGCTGTGCTCAGAACATTGTAACGGAGGCAACCTTAAAAGCAATACTTCACGACGTAGCAATCCAACAAGAGTGGGCTTTTATAAATGATAATAGATTGTTAACACTTACCGCTGTAGAAAATAAGCACATACTAAATATTCAGCAAATTATAGCAAAATCCACTGACCGACTTACAGCAAAGGGCATCCGGAAAGCATTGCATGAAGCTAAGTTCGAGCGGTATGTTGCCAAAATTCAGGAAAAAAGCAAGGGACGACTTGAGACGATGCACAAAGATCCAAAATTTGCAACCATTTTGCCTGAGGCAAGGAACGCAGCGTCTCAACCAAAAGTCCTTAAAATTAACCCAAATTTAACAGCCCCCCCTAATAACATAAATATGGAGACACCCCATGACCATGACACAAGAGATGAATACGGTAAGCATGCCCCCAAATAACAAAATTGAAGAAATTGTAGAACTTAAAGAAGGTGAACCGGCTGAGCAAACACTTACATCCGAACAAGGGGAACCAGCAACAACCTCCCCCACTAGAAAACGAAAAACCAAGGCAGAGCGCTTACAAATTGCTCTTGCAAAACAGGCTGAACTTGAAACAAAAATCGCCGGACTCAAAAAAGACCTTGATGATACAGCCCGAAAAACGCGCAATCGAGGCCTTCTGCTTGTGGGAATCGTGGTGGAGCAATGTTTTAAGAAAAATGTATTCAATGAAGAAAACAATAAATGGTGGCTTAGGCAGGCAAAACGACTGCCTGACAAGGACAGGGATGCGTATGTGGAGTTTTTGGAAACACTCAAAGAATAAGTTAACAAGTTAATTATGGAGCAGCCAAAAAACATGAACATCCAAAACTTAAAACGCATCTCCGGTGTGGAAAAAGCAATCGAACAGCATTTTTCCGACATCGAAATAGTTTCACGCAACTTTGAAAATTGTAATCGTGTGTTATTGCTCCCCCAATTAAACATTAGACAAAACTTGTAGTGCAAGTTGTAAATTCAAATGGTTATATGTTTTTTAACCCTTCTATGTTCACAGTATCGTTGGCGGAGCAATAATAATGTTTAAGATTATTGCAGGTATCCCCCAACTGTATTCCACCAGCATTGCATTGTTTCTTGGAGTAGTGGCATAAAAGAAGTAATTTCAAATTCTTCTTCCGTATGAAAGTTGCAAGCCATAATGGGAGGATAATCTGTTGAATTTGTCGCTTCAAGTGTGGGAGTTAGTAAAAACACTGCGTCAGCATAATTTTTTTCTTGTAGTTCAGCAATTTGTTCTGTCAAAGCAATTTGCGTTGTATTTTCGGGTAAATATAGTATTGTTGTTTGTATGAAACAATTGTTGCAAATATTTGTTGTTGCATCAACGAACTTCTGTAAAAAGTTATCATTATTAAAGGAAATAAGTATGAGGTGTGGCCAGCGAATGCCGACTTTTTCGTCAATGTCTGTTATGAGTTTTTTCCACTGTGCTATTTCTTCTAAGTCGATGTTTTTTAGCGATATTTCAGTCATAAAAATCCTTTTCGATATTTATTTAAATAGTACAAAATGTATGTTTACAATATAGAATATGTTGTTATATAAAAAGTGTCAATGCTTGTTGATTAGGGGTAGAAAGCTATCTCTTGTCTACTGAATTTTAAGTTATTTTTTAGAGTGACGCGAAATGCAGGTTTGTCTGTTTTTTTGTGAAGTATTGATTCTTCAAGTAAGCACTGGGGAAAATCTGCAGCTCAAGTTGTAAATTTAAGTGGAATTTAGCCTTGTTATGCCCATAAAAAAGTTGGTAGTGCAATAGTATGTTTCATTGTGTTTTTATAGATTTATATGAAAATAAGCAAATAATTACAAGATTTTATACGGGGAAGAGTATGATACATTTAGAGTTGTTAACACAACTTTCTGAAGAATACCCAAACGGGGTATCTTTTGAGCCTTTAGCTCTTCGCATATTATGTCAAAAAATGTCGCTAAATGAAACACAGGTTGAAACTTTAAAAACAGAATTATTTCAAATGAAAAATGGCTTATGGTATCATCAAAATATGATTTTGTCCATTGAGAGACAAAGCCTTTTTGAAGGAAAAATTCGCGAATATTTTGAAAGATATAAATTATTTTCGGTAGCGCAACTATTAGCTTTTTTTGAAGGTACGCTACGGCATATTAAGAATGTTCAAGATTGTGCTCTTTTTTTACAATACTTGGGGTATTCTGTAGAAGTATGGCACAGAAAACACCAATTGTGCGTTGCTAGTAGGCACACCTATATAAATGTGTTGGAAAGTGTCTCGCATTCCATTTCTAAGTATTTAGAATCGTCAAATGGTACTGTTTCTAAAGAAGATATTTGTGAAAAGTTACCGCAATTTTCTGTGGAAGTGCTAGACGATATTCGTACAGTTTTTTTACCAAATGTACTTGAAACAGAAATTAGTGATACACTCTGTTGGTCTACAGTCGATACTTTAATTTTACCTGAGGATTTTTCTGAAAGGCTTAGTTTTGTTGTTAATGTATTAGTGTCAATAGGGAGAAATATTTCTGTGGCAAATATAACTTTTGCTTTGGATTTATCCTATGAAATGCGATTTCGTGAAGAATATTCACTTGAAGATGACGATGTTTTCAAAAAAATTTGTAAATCATTTTATAATGGAGAACATAACATTTTTTCACGAGAAAAACACACTGGAGGAGAGTCGGCTAAGCGTTCAAGAAGTTTTAATACGCGTTTTGACTTTCTTAAAATTCCCATAGGGGAAAGGCTTACGTTTGTAAAAGATATAAATTGTTATTGTACTGTATTAAATGAAATTAATATGGTTGAGTATGAAGGAAAGCCGTGGGCTATCTCTTCTTTAGCGCAGCATTTAACTGGTGCTATCGCTCCTAATGGTTTTAAATTTTTTAAGTATAATGGGGAAAACTTGTATACCAGACGTTTGCGAATAAAATCTGAAAATATAAGTTAAAATAGTTAGTTATAGTGCTGGTGTGTATTGTAGTGAATGAGTATCGCTTTTTTAAAGGTAAGGACAATGTATAATTTTGAATGGGATAAACGAACAAGAGGGTATCGTTTACTGACCAAAACAGCTAATTTTGTAGCCAATGAAATTCGTCCTGTTTTTAAAGAAGAATTAGAGCTTTTGCAGGTAGAAAAAAACATAGAATTACAACAGGATGAAGGAGCTCCTTTTTTGTGGGCAAAACAAAATGTTTACCTATATCAAGGAGAAGAAATTGCCCGGCTTTGTAAACCTAAATACAATGAACCATTAAAACTTGAATGGAAAAGTGATTTTGTAACTCTCAGTCAGGGTAAACTGATTTCATTAAAGCCAGTTAACATTGATGGCATGGTCGCGCAAAATCATGATATTATGTCAGCTTTAGTGGCTGACACATTGAAACGTATTAAGGAAATGTATGACGACTATGTAAAGAAATGTGACGTTGTTTACATAGGCTTTAGCTGTGGTAAAGATTCTATGGTATTATTAGACTTATGCCATAGAGTATTACCATTAGATGTGCCTGTTGTTTTTAGTGATACTGATATGGAGTTACCCGATACATATGTAGTGTGGGAAAAAGTGCAAAAGCAATATAAGGGAAGGCAGTTTTTAAGAGTAACTGCTGAAAAAAGTGCCTTGGAAAATTGGGATATTTTTGGCCCCCCTTCGCAGTCTGTACGATGGTGCTGTGCTGTACACAAAAGTACTCCAGCTCTCTTGGAGCTGAAGAGAAGGATTGGTAAAAATTCTATAAAAGCCCTTGCTTTTGTAGGTGTACGTGGTGATGAAAGTCTTCGTAGGGCAACATATGATGACATTGGTGATGGCTTAAAAAGCCAATCTCAAGTGAACGCAATGCCCATTTTAGCATGGTCGGCACATGAGCTGTGGTTATATATTTTTGCAAATAATTTAATTTTAAATGATGCTTACAAAAAGGGAATACCTCGCGTTGGTTGCTTAATGTGTCCTATGTCAAGTGAGCGACAAAATTCTTTAATACAAACAAATTATTCGAGTGAGGTTAGCGCATTTGCCGATGCTGTGCGAAATGCACTTGCTCGTGAATTTACGTCACAAGAAGATTCGGATGCTTTTGTTTACGAGGGCGGATGGCATGCACGTAAAAGCGGCGTTTCTCTTAAACAAGTAATTGCTGAGCCGGGAGTTCATCGCCAAAAAGATAAGGTGGAGTTTGATTATCCATTGTATGTGCAGTCAGAACTTTATCAATGGCTAAAAACCATACCGCCTAAGCATAGAAAAGAGTTAGCTTTTCGAGAAGAAGCGAATAAAGGCGTTCTTCAATATCAATGGGAAGGCTCTAAGGTAAATAGAGCTCTTTCAAAATGGATAGGTTATGCCGTTCGTAAAGCCATTGCTTGTACGGGCTGCCATGTATGTGAGGCTGAATGTCCTAGCGGAGCATTACGCTTCAATTCTCATGGGAAGGGTAAGTGTATTGTTTCCATAGATGAATCTTTATGTATTCATTGCATGAAATGTTTTTCACCTGAGGAAGGATGCTGGAGATATTTTTCAAAACGCTATACAGGAGCAACGACTATGACCATAAGCGGAATTAATAAATATGTAACCTTTGGACTTAAACCTGAATGGATTGAAACGTTAATTAATGAGGAAGCCGGCTTTCGTCAAACAACGATGCTAGGCAACCGCATGATTCCTTCTGCGGTAACTTGGTTCAGGGAAACCGGTTTAATAAAGGATGTTACGGCTATAGTTCCCACTCTTTTGTTGGATATTGCCAAAAAAAGAGGTCCCAACGATCTGCTTCTTTGGCAATTATTTTGGATTCGTTTGGCCAATATATCTCCTTTGGTAAAATGGTATCTTTGCAATAGTACGCTCAATGTGAAGATTGCACTAAAAGACTTAGATAGTCTTTTAGAACAGTCTGTGTCTTCAAAATCCGTAAGAAAAGGTGCATTTAGCTCTCTTTGTCAATTGATAAAAAATTCCCCTTTGGGAGCAGATAATGGTTTAATACAAGTGGGCTTTAAAGGAAAAAATGTTGAAAGTCTCAAACGTTGCCAAACCATTGTTGAACCATTAGTAACTCTTTACGGTCTATATGTAATTGCAGAAAAAACAGGACGTAATTCTTTTACTGTTAGGCAAATGATGACAGCTGAATTTGAAGGAGAGTTTATTTCTCCAATAATTGCATTTGGTTTTTCAGCTGAAGAGTTTAAGAAGCAATGTATGGGACTGGCAAGCCTTTATCCGGAGTTTATTTCATGTAGCTTTACTTTAGGCTTAGATGAGATTCAGGTGTTTTCTGATGTAAAGAATAGAGAAAATGTTATTGAATTAATTTAACTTAAAGATCATACTGCCTGTAATGAGGAGAAATGTATGGAATTTTATAAAGATTATTTTGGTATCAAGCCTGACTATGCTCCGGTGATGACGCTAAGTGATATTAACAAGTCTGCAGATACGTGGTTAGCATTTTATCCTCATGAATCATTTATTGATATATTACGAGAATTATTAAAAAATTTGAATGGTGGAAATAAAACTGTTTGGATAACAGGAGCATATGGTACAGGAAAAAGCCACGCCTCGTTAGTATTGCAAAAGCTATTTATGGATGAGGACGTTAGGGTTCATAACTGGTTAGAGCTTCGAAAAAATCTTATTCCCGAAACAGTAAAAAATGCTCTTCTTTTAGCACGAAACGCTAAACCGTTTATTGTGTACGATATTAACTCTGATGGTGTAGATGCAAAAAACCAATTTCTTATGCGTTTACAACGCAAAATAACAAGTAATTTAGAACAAAATGGCTATAGAGTTCCCTTAAAAGGACGGCTTGAAGAGGTGCTTGAACGAATTCGTCAGGACGGTGAATACTTTTTTCAAGCCAGAGATGAGATTCAGAGTAAATTATCCTATTTGAATGCTGAAATTACAAGCTTTGATGTGCTAAAGCAGAAAATTGCACAAGAATCTTCTGATGGGGGGCTTGTTAATGACATGATGCTTGTTTTGGAGAGGCGCAAAATTTATCTTGATATAACTGCAGAAGAGTTTTTGCAGTGGATTGAAGCGGTATTACGAGAGAATGATCTTTCTCAATTAATTTATATTTGGGATGAATTTTCAGCATTTGTGGATAAAAACAGGTCTGAACTTAAGACGTTCGAACAATTAGCAGAAGCAGCACAACAGGGTTCATTTTATTTTATTCCGGTAACGCACACACATATTACAGCTTATGTTGCTGAAGGCTCTGAAAGTGCTAAAAGAGCAAATTATAGGTTTGTCTTTAAACAATTACAATTGCCTAATGAAACAGCTTTAAAACTAGCAGCCGATGCTTTTGTAGTAAAAAGCGAAAGAGCTGACGACTGGATAAAAGATCGTGATGACCTCTGGCACAGTATAAAAGCGCTGACCGAGAATTATATGCACCCCAATGGTGCAGGGATTGATTGTGAAGATTTTAAGGGTATTTTACCTGTTCACCCCATGGCAGCCTTTTTGCTTAAGCATCTTTCAGGTTCAAGCATCGGCTCAAACCAACGTAGTATGTTTGAGTTTTTGAACGGTGAAGAATTTAAAACTTTCCTTAATACTGGTGGATTAAGTGTTTCTGGACGTCAATTTTTAACTGTAGACCATCTTTGGTCGTACTTCATTGAGCGTGATGACTTGGGTACGCAACGAGAAGTTTTAGAAATTCGTACTGAATTTGCACGACGAGTTTCCAACCTTCAACCAGACCAACAGAGAGTTTTTAAAAGTGTTTTACTTTTTAGCTTGATAGAGCAGATTCAAGGGACTGCACATTCTTTACTTTGTGCAACAGTAGAAAATATCACACGTTCTTTTGAAGGCGATGGTGCTTTGCACGGTGTAGATGCCATTTTACAAGACTTAGAGCATGAGCATTGTTTCTCTATAGTTAACGGAAGATGCGAACGCTTTCACGACCGCACAAACACTAAGGATATTCAAGATAAAAAAGATCAGCTCATGAAAAAGTTTAATGAGCTTGTTTTGAAAGACACTGAAATATCACTGCAAAAACTATTAAAAAGTGTTAATCATGGTAGCCGTTTTACTGTAAGTGCTACTTCTATTACAGGTTTATCTGCCTCAAGTATTTCTAAAGTGAACACCTTTGGAGATATGGGAAATAAAATTCTTTTGTTATTTGTACTGGCAAAGGATGAGCAAGAGCAATTGCTCACCCCTGGAAAAATAAAAGCTCTAGCTGAGCAATATAAAGACCATAGAATGCTTTTTATAAGTATTCCCAGTGTAAGCTTTTGTCGTGATAGTGCTAATGCGTGGGATGTATTTGTTGAAAATAATGCACGATTAGCCTTAACAAATGATGGAGCAAGTAAAAAACTTTTTGAAACACAAATTGCCACTGCTAAGGATGACTGGAATTCTAAAGTGGGGACAGCAGGTAAGCTTGTTATATATAAGCCTAATCTACACGGTGAACCTTTTGTGGAAGATGTGACATGGGGGCAGCTTAAAAAAGATTGGCTCATTGATTACGCAAAGCAATCCTTTAGCTGCTATACAGATGCTTTTGGCGGTTTTAACTTAACTGCCTTTGGTGTTCCTAGCGGCTTACAGAGTTGGGCTATGGCAGGTATTGAATTTGATAAATATTCAAAACCGGGTGCATATAAAACTGTGATAGCGTCATGGAAGCGGCATGGCATTACGGGCGATAATGATTGGTTTGAACAAAACCCTCATCATGTCATAACTAAGATTAAAGACTATTGTAAAAAGCGTTTGGATAATACCGTAGGTGCAGGTTCAACATGTTCTGTACGGAAAATTTATATAGATTTGCAACGTCCGCCTTATGGTTTGCTTTCTGTTTCTCATTCTGCTTTTGTTCTAGGTTTTGTGCTAAAACCTTGGCTCTCTGGAAAACGTAAATTGCAATGGACTGATGGTATTACCAGTAAAGTCTTGGATGCTACAGCTCTAGCGGAAATTATTGAGGCCGTTGTTAAAGATGATGGTGCAAATAAGATTAAAAATGAAAAGCTTATATGTAGTTTGTCCAGAGAGGAAAAAGCGTTTATTGCTGAAAGTAGTGTAATCTTTGGATCCTCTCCCTTAGTTGATGGTACGGTAGAAACGGCTCTGATAGGTGTTGGGGAGCGTTTAGAAAAAATTGCACAACGAGTACCATTGTGGGTTGTACCTGATTTCATAGCAGCTCAAGATGAACCCGAAGCTGAAAATATGCGGCTGATTTTGGAAAAAATTTGCACAGCAAGCAGTATTAGCTCTAAAGGAAATACTGACATTCGTGTAAATTGTATAAAGGAAATTGGTGCAATTCTTTTAGCGACACCGGGTATATCCAGTGCTCTAGGTAAATATATGAATCCCCAAGTTTTTGAAGAGGCTTTTCGTCTGTACGTAGACACGACGCTTCCTCAATTGAAAGGTATAGCAGTACAAATTGAGGATAATCACTCTGGGTATTATGAAGAAATAAAAAGTCGTTTTGTCAAAACAAGTGGATGGTTATGGAAGCAAGATGACACGCTCGCAGTTTTAACTGAAGTGCATAAGATGATGCTTTGCATAATGCATATTCGGAAAAGTTCAAATAAAACAGGGTACATGAATTTTGAACAAGCATATGAATATTTGCGGAAAAAAGTACAATCTGAAAATAAAGTCTCTCTAGAGCTTTTACTTGATAAGTATCCATCATTGAAAACTTTTTTAGAACTAGTTGTTGATTCTACTGTAAATGCAGGAAAAATATCTCTTTTAGAAGAAACGCTCGTCCAGCAAAGTAAGCTTGTTGAAGATGTTTTTTTTGACAATACAAAAGAAGTGCAACTCGCAATGATGAAAGATGTTTTTGGGGGAAATTGGCCCAACAACACCAATGAAGCTCAATCTCTGTATAGTAGCTTTCATGAAAATTCATCAATGTATGACAGGAAAAATTTTCAAGAGCTAGGGCAGAAGGTAATCGATGAGTATATGCAGAAAAGTGCGTCTGCAAAGTTATTATCTTTATGGCAACAACATACAAATACGAGTACACCTGAAGAATGGAGTAAGGTGCACAATTTACCTGCTGAATGTGTCCTTAACGTAGAAGGTGCTAAAGCTATAACGGATATTATACTTAATCCTTATTCTGTGGCAGCCACACGTTTACAAGAGGTGCATACCACTTTAGAACGTGCCGATGTATTCGGGGATAATTTAACAGCCGGCCAAAAATTCTTATCAAGAATTTTACCTTCACGGTATTTAAAGTTTGACCTTACTGTAAAGACCGTAAGCTCGTGGCTTTCTCAAGAGCTTGGGGATAATCCAAATGTTTGGCTCTCTAGCTCAAGGGTAAATGACGCTATAGATAAACTTATCAGGCAAGAATATGACGTTTTAATAAAAGGCAAAGCAGAGAATAAATTGCATGGCATGAGCGATGCGGAATCTAAAAAACTTTTGTTGCAATTGATTAAGAGAATCCCAGATGTTGGCCTTGCAATGATGGAGTAAAAAATGCTTTATAGTGAGTATATAAATTACATTTGTAATCCTGAAGCCGCCAAAAAAGCTCGTATTTTGACCTTTGAGAGTTATGAAGATTTGGTCAAATTACAACTTTTTTATAGGCAAGACATGAAAGCTGTAGAAATTCGTATAAGTGAACTCTTTGCTGAAAATACTATAGTGATGCCTCCTGAGTTTTTTTTACGGCTGAAAGCAAAAATACAAAATATAGGGATAGAAAATGCAATTTTTATCGTAGGTTTTTCGGAATATCTTAAACTTTTGTCTCAGGATAACAGAGAAAGCGCTATAATTTTACTTAAAGGATATTTTGAAGAAACAAAACAGCAAGAGATTGTTTTTGCATGTTCTTTTGATGCTGATCTAAAAAAAAGTATTAGCGAAGTATTCAAAAATCCTCGCTATGAACATGCCAAAGAAGTTGTCCATATACAAGGGACGAATCCTGAGCAGCTTATTGAAGGAGACCACGGAAAAATTGTTTTGGTAAGTGATAGATACTCTTTGTATTTTGGCGAGGAGTGTTGTTTGTTAAAAGACTATCTGTCGTCTAAAGAGAAAAATTTAGTTGGCAAGTCATTAAGTTTTGTGCAAGTGCATTTATCATCACGCCAAGCAGGTTTATGCTCGTCAATTATACAGGTATTATCTCATGCAGATGTGGTGAAAGCTGTTTATGGAATTGAGGATAGTGACCTTTCTTCTGAATCGTTAGTTTGGATTTGTGAAAATGGGAAAAACTATTGTTGTGGAAACGGACAATTAAATCTTTTTCCTTACTTTTTCCCAAATGGAAGTATAGGAAAAAATGTTTTATCTGTTTTTGAGCAGTCGACGCAGTCTGAAAAAGAGCTTTTGTTCTGGGTTATAAAACAAAATGCACCCCATAAAAGTTATCTTGAGTACGTTATTGCTGACCTTTCTGTTACTCCTCAAAATTTCCGTTCTGCCTATATTACAAAGCCCGTAATGTGCTTGGAAAAATTTTCAGACTTTGCAGAAGAGCGTAAGAGTGCTATTGCACAGGTGCATAATATAAGTATTTTGTATGCTGACTTACAAGGGTTTATAGCATTGTGTACAGATAAATTATCCAGCGAAGTTTTTCCATGGCTTAATTGTGGTGCAACAATAGAAAAAGTAGAAATTTTACGCCGTTGTGCGCAAGAAAAGTTTATTTATGAAGAAGCTAAAACAAACTATCCGGCACTGTCTGCGTATATGAATTCGGATATTGTGTATGAAAATACTGCCCTTACCGAATACTTTAAGGAATATCGTAAAAGTAAGGTTATAAATCACATATCGCAGGAGTTTGCCGAAAAATCTTTTCAGGCAAAAGTACCAGAAAACATAAAATCTCGTGATGCTATCCTACAACAATTTTCTCAAGATAATGAATGTGCCTTACTGGTGGTGGATGCCATGGGTGCAGAATGGTTGCCTATGTTACTGACCATTGCCAAAGAGCATAATATTGGAAGAGAATTTTTTTGTGTAGGAGGAGCTCAGCTGCCATCAAGTACTTCTTTTAATAAAATTTCATGGGAATCAGCACGTAGTCTTGCCGATATTAAGCGTTTTGATAATATTGCGCATAAAGGTGCGGAGGCGTATGAAAAAAAGCGGCCTGAGGAAAATTTGGTCGCTATGCTTGATGTCTTATCTACAGAGGTATTACCTCGTATTATAGAAGGTCTGGGACGTTTTAAAAAAGTATTAATAACTGCTGACCATGGCAGTTCGAGATTGGCTGTATTAGCCAATCAGCAAGAGTTTAGTATTGCTAAAACCCTTTTGCGAGAAGATGATGTGGATATTGCAGACTGGCGCTATTGCAGACCTTGTGGGAAGAAGGCTTGTCCGTCAGAATTAGAAGAGACATTGGACGGAAATTTTTGGGTTGTGAGGGGCTATAATCGACTTTCCAAAAAAGGCGGCGGACAGGGATTTGAAGTGCATGGAGGTGCAACGCTGGAAGAGCGTCTTGTGCCCATAGTTGTTTTTTCACGTACAGGCCAATATGAAATGCCTATTGTAAAAGAACCTGAGCGTGTTCAACTTATTGAAAATGATGATTTTGACCTATAGTCACTAAGGGGTTTTATAGATATGGATGATACAAAATTACGAACTGCATTTCCTCAAACTACTGTGTTTAAAGACCCTAATATAGTTTCCATTTTTAAAGCAGCCTCCATACCATCTTTTTTGCGAGACTGGATTCTTAAACGTAAGGCAGAAGATGATGGCAAAATACATGATGCTGAAATGCTGCGTAAATATATTTATGACATCATACCACGTCGTGAAGACTTATTAGAGCTGAAGGATGCTGCCCGAAGCGATGGGCAAACAAAGAAGTTTTTAGCAAAGATAGAAATAAGTTTTAATGTTCGCAATGATGAATATACTTTTTCAATTCCAGACCTTGGTTTAGGGCATGGTGAAACCCTTATTGAGGACTATGTCTGGAGTCGTATAAAAGATGATGTGGTAAAAACAGCTGGAGGCTGGGGGCTTGTGCAACTCGGCTATAGTAGTCCCGAAAGCGCAACTTCTAGAGGGTGCTTTACTCTTTTACAGTATAAAAACTTTTGTCCATACACCATTGACTTAGATGCTTATCGCGAAGCACGAGCCTTGTTCTCCATAGACGAATGGATTGATGTGTTGTTAGGTGCTATTGACTACAACCCAGCAGGTTATGAGGATTGGGTGCAGAAACACACCATGCTGACACGCCTACTGCCATTCATAGAGCCACGACTAAACTTAGTGGAATTAGCCCCAAAAGGCACAGGGAAGTCTTATCTGTTTGGCCGAGTGGGGAAATATGGCTGGCTTGTAAGTGGGGGCACTCTCACTAGGGCAAAGATGTTTGGTGATATCAACGGTAAAAGCCCCGGTCTTATCGCTTCAAATGATTTTGTTGCGCTAGATGAAATACAATCCATAAATTTTCATGACCCAAGTGAAATGCAAGGCGGCCTCAAAGCATTCATGGAAAGCGGTGAAATTACCGTGGGTAAAAACCGTATTATTGGCAATGCAGGCGTAATATTGCTTGGCAATATCTTACAAACGGATATGGATGAAACGAAGGACATGTTTAAAAAACTGCCTTCAGTGTTCCATGAGTCTGCATTGCTAGATAGGTTCCATGGCTTTATTCGTGGTCGCTCTATTCCTAGAATGAGTGAGAATCTAAAAATTAACGGTTGGGCATTGAATACAGAGTATTTTTCTGAAATTATGCACCTGTTGCGACAGCCCTCTGAAACTCTACTGTATAGGCATGTGGTTGAGAAGCTAGTCAGCTATCCGGCAGAGGCAGATACACGAGATACAGAAGCAGTATTGCGCTTATGTACAGCCTATCTAAAATTACTTTTCCCGCATGTGGTTGAACCTAACATGATTAATAAAGCTGAGTTTATGAGATACTGCTTAAGACCGGCAGTACAAATGCGTAAAACCATTCGCCAACAATTGCAAGTTATTGACCCATTAGAGTATGGGAAGAAAAATATTGCAGCATACACAGTAGATTAGGTGTCACCAGTGGGTAAGAAAAAACAAATCAGCTGCATGTACTGTTTTAAAGAAAACCTTACAAAAGATGAAATTGCCGCAAATAAGAAATTTATCAACGAAGATGTGGATAGTTTTATGTGCTTGGCATGCCTTGCGGAGTACTTGGAATCTAGCGAAGATGATTTGAGAGAGTTGATTGAGAGATTCAAACGTGAAGGGTGTGCTTTGTTTGAATAGAAGGAGATACTATGAAACATATATTTCAAATAAGATATTATGCTTTGTTTATCATATAACTTGTATAATAATTTATTAAATTTTATAAAACTAAAATAATTTCAAATGTGGTTTTGAATTGTGCAAAGAAGTGAAAGAAACATCTACATCCTAGCAGGTCCCAATGGCGCAGGCAAAACCACCTTTGCAAAAGTTCTTTTGCCGCAAATTTTGCAGATAAAGGACTTTGTCAACGCTGATCTCATTGCTGCTGGCTTGTCACCATTTGCGCCGGAAAAGGAAGCTGTGCAAGCGGGTAAGCTCATGCTCAAGCAGATTGACAAACTCACCGAACAAGGGCAGTCTTTTTGTTTGGAAACAACTTTGTCGGGGCGTGCCTATTTATCCAAAATAGCCAAGTGGCAAAATATGGGCTACATGGTGCATTTGTTTTTTCTGTCCTTACCAGATGCAGAAATGGCCATTAACCGTGTGGCAGAGCGTGTAAGGCAAGGCGGACATCATATCCCAGATGACGTGGTAAGACGCCGTTATGTTGCTGGGCTGAAAAACTTCCATGAGCTGTATAAGCGCAAAGTAGATGCTTGGGCGTTTTTTGACAATGCAGGGAAAGATCCTATGCTTTTAAGTGAAGGCAAAAATATTTGATAGGTGATGTATGACACAAGAAAAGAATTCCGTACAAGAAGCACAAAGTCTTTCTGCCCTTGCTTTGCAAGCTCTTAAGCTGGCGAGCCTTGAGGCGCGTAAAATTGCCATTCAGACTAATACGAATTTAATAATTTATGATCCAAAAAAGGGCATACAAAAGATACCTGCTTCGGAGCTTACCAAGGGATAAAAAGGGGCAATCTTTCACGCAGGCCAGAGGGGCATTCCATGATCCAAAATGCAGTTCAAATCGTGGCAGTGATAAGCAATTCCCATGACCCAAATATGACCCAAAATCATTTTCACGATTCGCAAGTATTTG
>CAYJJP010000016.1:0-19184 GCA_964370525.1 uncultured Desulfovibrionaceae bacterium
GGTGTATTTGTTTAATGCCGTTATGGGTAGTGCCGCTGCCGATGGCATCAAGCGTAAGGAGCACTTTGGGAAAGTGGTCTTTAATGGCATTAAGCGGAGCAAGCTCACGCTCTAAAGTGTTAGGGTCAAGGACGGAGGCGGCAACTTGATAATACACAAAACCGTCCGCTTTCTTCGCCACAAAATCCACTTCTTTCTCACCCACCTTGCCTATGTAGACTTGGTAGTCACGCCGTAATAACTCTAAGTAGACAATGTTTTCAATGACATGCCCTAAATCTTGGCTTTGAGATGAAAGAAGTAAATTCCTAAGTCCAGAGTCCACAAGATAATATTTGCCAAGCGTCTTGAGGTATTGTCGCCCCTTAACATCAAAGCGGTCAACCTTATAAAATATAAAACTATTGGTTAAAGCTCGAAGGTAGGTATCTACCGTATTTACGGAAATTTTACGCCCAGCCGATTGAATAGTATTACTAATCTTATTGCCGGAAACAGGGCTTCCCACAGAACTTGCCAGCACTCGCACAATGCTTTCCAGCAAAGACACATCGCCAATGCCTTCACGTACGGCAACGTCCTTTACTAAAATCGTACTATAAATGCCTTCGAGATAATCATTTATAAGTTCCGGATTACCTTTAATTTGCAAGAGATACGGGAAAGAACCGTGTTTCATATAGCTATTAAAGGCTTCTTCCTTGCTCGTGCTTGCCCCTTCAGGTATGGAGGAAAAATACTCTGCAAAGGACAAAGGCAACATGTCAATGCTCACATAACGACCAGAAAGTAAAGTAGCGAGCTCCCCGGACAGCATATATGCATTAGAACCAGTGATATACACATCCACATGGGGCTTTATGAAAAGACTATCGATGACCTTTTCAAATTGTGGACATTGTTGCACTTCATCCACAAAAACATAACAAGGTGTATCGGTCAGTAAACGCTCATTGATATAGGCATACAGCGCTTTGTAATCTAGCAAGTCCTCATGGGCAAGGTCTTCCAAGTTGATGAAGATTATTTGACTTTCAACAATTCCTGTACTTTTCAAATACTCTATAAATTGCTTAAAAAGCGTAGACTTACCACAGCGCCGCACACCTGTGACAACCTTGATAACGTCCTTATCCTTAAAACCTATGAGCTTTTGCAAATACGCTGTTCTTTCTATCATACGTCACCTCGTGACATGATGATAGAAAAAAATATAGCAAAACGCAAACTTTTTTCTGTGGTGAGAAAAAAATTTTCCTGTGTGCTTGTATTAAGTGTTTCTAGATAAAACTACACTTAGAAACTGGCAATTTGAATATCTGGAGGAGTATTAGTCCAAAGGTATCCACTCACAGGATAGAATGTTCTAAAGCATGGTGAATTATTGACTTTTTAAAATAGCATTTTCATACTTGTGCATCTAGGAAAAATGCAATTTTTTACAATATCAGCAGCTTGAAAAAATTCTCTTGTTTTGTTGAGAAAATTGTAAAAATTATTTTTAATAATTTCAATATTTTTACCCTGTAAGAGGATACGTCTAAAGTTTATGTTTATCGTCAACTGCAATGGTTGCACTATATCCTGTACTATTAAAGTTTAGCAATAGGTTTTACGTTGCTGACTTGATAAAAATGGTAACACAAAATTCAATTCTTCTCAACTCTTTAAGCGCATCATTAAAATTATCACTTACAGAAAGTGGTAAAAGATTATCTTTAGCATTTTCTAACCAACCCATTTTCCCTACCTCCATGATAAAAAATATTTCAATGTTAAAAATAGCAATTTTAAATTTAAAAATTTCTCGTATATACTTTCCTATTTCTATTATCTTCAAAGCAAATTTTTTGTGAGTTACTTTTATAAACATTTTTCCAGAATATTACATCAGCTGCACTCAGCAAACAAAGTTGATCTGAGGAATTTCGACCTGCTTGTGTTGTGCCAGTTCCATGACCAAACATAACTCCACAAATATCTGTTAAAATATACCGATTATGAATTTCTTGCTCATTATATTTATTTTCAACATGATAGATTTCCAAAGATATATTTGAAATTTGCATAGGTGAAAACAATTTGTCATAATATTGTTTTATTTGTTGAGAACTTGAAAAGTTAGTATTGTTTTTACAAAATATTTCGACTTTGGTTTTTCCAGCATTTCTTATGTGATTAACAGAAGATATCTCTTTGAAATAGTGTTCATATATTGCGGTGTATTGTTGGTCATTTTGAAAAAAAGGGTCTACAAAAGTAAATTTTGATGAATTTGTAAGTATATTTTTTATAGTGCTTACAATGGCAGAGGTACTTCTTGTGGAGGTAAAAGTTGTAGGATACTGGAACAATTCACAATTTCTTGCAAGGAGCCATTCAATGCTTTGTGCTGTTGTATCATGAAAATCTTCAGGACAAATTATCTTAGCGAAGTTATGCCTTGCATGTTCACTATCAAAGTTACAATTCCATGCGGTAGAAGCAATTCTTTTTACCGTATGTTCGTATACTTTTGCATTAATTTCATCTAGTATTTTAACTAGTTCATTAAGTTTTGCTTGTTGCTCTTTTGAACCTCTGGTTGATAATTTTTTTAAATATGCTCGTAACTTTTTAAATGGGGTATCGGGGTAGCCAGCAATAATACAGGGCTTTCCGTAGCCGATATGATTACATAAAGTATTTAAAAAAAACTCTGATTCGTGGATGGCCTCTAGCCAAAAATCAGGATGAATAGCATACTCGTGAATCATCCTACAAGCTCCTCCCCACGCTCTTCAAAGAAACCTTCAGGCCATGGTGTGTTAAAGGAGCCATTTTCATCTAACTCTATAAACATTGCATCAGTACGACCATTATACTGGCCTATCCAAAAAATACTTATATCATCAGGTGTAAGCTCTAATCCCTCATGTGCTATGTTTTTATAGGTGTCACGCATACGGCGCTTAAAACGTAAAACAAGATGCTCGCTGTGCGTTTCTATCAAAAATAAAGGCGGGGTTTCGTGGGCATTTACGACCTTAATAAATAAGTCACCCAAAGCGACTTGCCAGCGGGGATGTATATGCAATTCAGGCTGTTCCATGCTGATAATATCACCTGATTTTGCAAGAGCAGAAGCGACAATAACAGGCATGACTTGTGAAATACCTGTCCCCATATCGCAAGGATGTACTTCAACATCATTATTCACATTGACCAGTGACCATTTAGTTTTTCGGGGGCTTTCTTCTATGAATTTTCGTAGTAAAGGGATTTTTTCATCATCAAAGTCATTAACAAGCAGCTCGCCTAAAGCTGAAATTAAGGGGTTTTGTTCTTCTATTTCTAAGATTTCTTTACGGACAATTTTATACCCTATACTGAGAGAACCTTCCCCATGTAGCCACGAGTTAATTTTTTCAATCTCTTCTTCATCTCCTGTGGCGATTTTGTCCCAAGCAGCATAACCCTCTGCCCAGCCTTCTACGTTTTCTACCTTTTTCGGTATGAAATTACGTGGCGGCATTTTTCTTAATGGCCCTATGTAAAGAATTTTTTCTAATTCCTCTTTAAGGAGTTTTCCTGGACCAAGTATAAGGGAAGAAAGAAGTTGTGGTCGTATCCTTGTTATTTCAAAAAGTTTTGAAGTAACAATATGTGTCTTCTCTTCATCTATCGTAAGTGAATCGACAGGAAATGGAAGTTCATGTTCAAAGTTGAAGGGAAGTTTTCCATAGAAAGGTAAAGCAATACGTCCATTCTCTGTAGCAAGTTCAGGAACACACCAATAATAGTCACTTGTAGGAATATGATAACTATCTTCTAAGTATCTGTTCACGCCCATAACAGGCTTCAATAATTCCGGCATACTGTCTAGGAGCAAATCTAAAGCATCAAGCAGCTTGTTTGCGTCAGAAGTTTTCTCGAAATTCTTCTCAGCCTTCGCAAAAGCATTATCAATTTTTTCTTTGGTTTTTTTGTTTATAAATACCAAAGGATTACAACCTCTAAAGTGAGCAGACTTTTCTCTGTTATTTATTAGTAACGACGTAAAATTTTTACCATTTATTTTTATCTGGTATGCAAAAAAGCCAAATTTTCTTATAATAATTGTTACGGCAACTCTGCTGACACTGTTTAAAATTTCCTCAGCTTCTCGCCATGTTTCATGGCTCCAACCTTTTTCATATTCATCTATATATGTGGGCAGTTCAAAATCTTCCATGTCAAAGCGTATGGTTATTGCACGATTTTCTTCATGCTTATGCACATAGTCAGCAAAGCTTCCAAGGCTAATGCTATCACCGCCGCCGTGCACGGTATTTGTATCTGCGCTATTATGGCAAAGAATTTGACGAGCAAGAAGCATGGCTTGTAGGATGGTGCTTTTTCCCGCATTATTGGGTCCAAAAAGCATGGTAATAGGGGCAAAGTCGATGGTAATGCCGTGTTCATCAATGCCTTTAAAGTTTTTTACGGTCATGGATTTTAGGCGCATAAACTCTCCTCGTTGAACTTTCAACCGCACAAGGAATACAGCGAAAGATGTAAAAGCATCGGCGTGAGAAGATTTTTTCTTTTGCACGCCACACTCTTGATTAAAACTACTTATATCTGCCTCTAAGTATGAACATATATTTGTTTATATGTAAAGAAAAATTAAATAAGCTATGAATTATAGAACTTAATGTAGAACTTGTTTGTGTTTCATAAATGTCATACAAAGTAATTTGTGTTGCATACAACATGTCTTTATGCGACACAACGTAGTTTGTTATGCATATATGCAAAACAAAAAACAGTTAAAAAGCGTCATATCCTTCAACAGTATTGAGTAAGGTTGCAAAGCAATAGTATGTTGGTGTCCGTCCGCTTCCTTCAACAAATTTTTTGATAATTTCGTTTTTTTCAAGGTCAACCAAAAACCTCCGTGCAGTTGCAGGTGGAATAGTTGAATGTTTAATAAAGTGCGTTGAGGAAAAAATTGGAGATTTGAAAATCCAATCATGAGCTTTACCTGCATATTGAGAGCGAGTGACATCAACTATTCTATTTTTCATATGTTCATATAATTCAATAATATTTTTTGCTTTTGTGATATTATCATCAGCTTGCTCTTTTACAGCTTGCAAAAAGAAATAGCACCATTCAGTCCAAGCATTACTTTGTGAAACAGCACGCAAGCTACTATAATAGCTATCTCTATTTTTTTCAAAAAAAGCACTGATGTAAAAAACTGGCCTAGCAATGCTTTCCTTTTGCCATAAAAAAAGCGGTATAAGCATACGCCCTAGTCGACCATTACCATCTAAAAATGGGTGGATGGTTTCAAATTCCACGTGGGCAAGGGCTAGTTGGATTAATACGTCATCATGAGGCTTGTGTAAAAATTTTTCCCATGTGCTCATGGCATCAGGTATTTTATCAGCACTAATGGGAACAAAGGAAGCTTCTTCCGGGAGGACCTATCCAGTTAGAAATCTTCTTATACTCCCCGGGGGCTTTATTTTTCCCACGTACCCCAGAGAGTAATATAGAATGCGCCTCTTTTATTACTCTTTGTGACAAAGGAACAGTTTCCAGCATATTTTCAGCATGGCGCATGGCTTTACGATAATTGAGCACTTCTTGAATGTCTGCTTTACGCTGTTCATCGTACTTATTGGAGTCACCAGCAGCTTCAAATTCCAAAACCTCTCCCATGGTAGCTTGAGTACCCTCAATGCGTGACGAAAGTACAGCTTCCTGTGTGGAAAGTGGGCTTAATAAAATGTCTGCATTGGGTATGGCGGCATGTGCGGGACCAAGTATAGGAATAAGTTTTTCCCACTGTATGGAGGTAGGAGGAAATTGGTCATAATGATATTGTGTTGGCATAGTATACTCCATTATTTGTGCTTTGTAATATACTTACTTGATGCAACAATGATAAAACCCAGTTCAACCGGCATAAAGTTTATGAAGATAATTAAATTTTCACTTTTCATTTATTAAGTGATTATTACTTATACCAAAGGGTTTTACCCAAAAAACTGCTGCTGCAAAGCCTTAAATATTTGCTCGGCCTCGTGCAGATGTTCTTGTTGTTTTGCTTTTTGCGCTTCAATTTTTGTAACTATTTCAGCAAATTTGTTTTGTAGGTTGATGGGAGGTAAAGGAATATTTAAATTAGCTAATTTCTGTAAAGAAAGAAAATCAACAGTAGCGCCTTTTGAAGTGCTGTATATATTAGCAGACAAGGATTCAGTTTTAAACAATTGTATTATATATAAATTATGAACAATTTCCATCTTTTCTGTTAGCCAGCTTATCATTCCGTCTTGAAAATAAAATCTATCTTTGTCTTTGACGAGATAACATTTCCCTAACGTACCTCTTGATGTTATTAAAATGTCATTCCCCTTAGGAACACCATATTTATTTGATATTTCAATATATTTTTCATGCGAAATAAACAGACTGATTTTATCTTCTAAATTTTCAATCTTGTTTACTAAGTCTGATATTCTTAAAAATGGAATGCCACTTGTTTGTAATTCTGTTTTGTATATACGTTTACTTGATGTTACTCTGTATAAGGAATCTAAGTTTACTTTATCCCACCCCTTCGGATTAGTCACAGGGTCACCGAACATATCCAAAAAAATACTCTTAATGAGGGCATCGGCGATTTCTAAATTTTGCTGGCGTTTTTGGCGAATGCTGTGGGCTTTGTCCAAAATGGTGGCAATGCGTTTTTGTTCTTCAATTTTAGGCGTAGGGATTGTACTTTCTTTTATGATTTTATCACTGACAGCTGGATAACTTGCACCTGTTGCTTTTGACACCATATTTTCAATAAATATTTTATTTTGAACCCAATGATATAAATAGCGACTGTCTAACGTTTTTTGATTTGGGCGGAGAACACAAAAACCAGTTGAAGCTGTTGCACCGTCAAGCTCTGCGCTGACGAGAGCAACTGCATTTAAATTTGGGCGTACCGTAGCAACAAGAACATCATTCTTAGAAATAAGCTGTCGAGCTCTACTTGGGGCTTCATTTGGTAGCATTAATGATGTTTTGCATATTTCTTTTTTTTCTTGGTCTACAGAACTTAAATCAACGTAGGCGAATGGTGTGTTATTATTAGAGGTTCGAGGATTCCAAGTAAAAATTTTCTCTATATGCTCAGAAATCTGTGTAGGCTGAAAGTTTGCCATTACAACATCCCCTGCAAGTCTTCCATGTCTTGCATAATTTCTTTCTCTAAGCTTTTCATTCTGTCCAAAATCACTTGTGGGGCGTCGTAGACTTCTGCCACATATTCTTGCTTTTTGTATCTGTTTAAAGATAAATCATATTTCTGCCCTCGAATCTCCTCAGCATTCACAAAAAAGGCTTTGCTCTTGCGGTCAGTCATCTTGGCGGCATCACGATTTTTCCAAGCATTTAGTAATTCTGGCAAGTCGTCAGCGTCAATTTTATTGCGTTTGTCATCTAGGCTGTAACCATCGGCTTGCACGTCAAAGAAAAAGACATCCTTGCTTTTACCGCCTTTGGTGAAAAGCAGTATAGCTGTGCTTACTCCTGCATAGGGTTTAAAAACACCTGAGGGTAAGGAGATAACGCCGTCCAATTGGTTTTCATCCAATAAAAAGGAGCGTAAAGCCACATGGGCTTTACTGGCACCAAAGAGCACACCGTCGGGAACGATGACGGCGCAGCGTCCACCCAGTTTGAGCATTTCTAGCATACGCACAAGAAAGAGCAACTCAGTCTTACTACTTTTCACTTTGCGAGTAAGTTCTTGGGCTATGTCGTCGGTGTCGATATTGCCTTTGAAGGGTGGATTAGCAAGGATAATGTCAAAATGGTCTTTAACTTCCACAGGATAATTCTGTTTAAAGCCTTCTGATAGCGTATCTTGAAAAAAAATACATTGCCCTTCCACACCATGCAGCATCATATTCATGGCAGATACGCGTAACATGGTCACGTCAAAGTCAAAACCACGAAACATATGCGTATTGATATGCTCTTGATAAGGGGTGAGCTTATCGCCGATATATACGGGCTTACCGTCTTCCCCATTGTAAACCATATCGGGTGATGTATGTGTTTTTCGTAAAAATTCAAGGGTTTTTACGAGAAAACCAGCAGTTCCGCACGCAGGGTCGCCCACAATGTGCGTAGGCTCAGGGGACAGCATTTCCACCATGGCCTCACGAATATGCCCTGGGGTACGGAATTGCCCATTAATGCCCGCTGTACTCAACTTTGAAAGCAAGTACTCATAGAGGTCGCCTTTGGCATCGGTACTGCCCATGTCCATGGTGTCAATGGCGGCAATGGCAGAAGCCAATAAGGTGGGCTTAATAATAAGAAGCTGGGCATCTTTCATGAGGGAACCTAGGGCGAATTGAGAACCTACTTGGGCCTGATTTTCACTGCTTTGACTCTCTTCCACTGCTACGGCACGGTATGGCTGATCTAGCTTACGCAAGAAGGGGAATACGCGGTCACGCACCAAAACCAATAAATCTTCACCTTGCATATGCTTAAAATGGTTCCAGCGCAGGTCTTGTTGGTCTTTACCAAACCATAAAGCCTTGAAAGGCTTGCCTGTTCGCTCTGCCATGCGCTTGCGGTTGAGCTCTGATTCATCGAGCATACGGCAAAACATCAAATAGGTAATTTGCTCAATGACAGTAAGGGGATTGGTAATGCCGCCTGTCCAGAAATCTGTCCAAAGCTTATCTATTTGACTGCGTAATTGACTGCTATTCATTATGTGTCCTTAACTATTTCAAGGGTAAAGTTTTTCTGAAAAAATCTTTAAGCCGATGTCTGTTCTTGCTTATCCAAAGTTTGTAAAATTTGTTCCAAATCGTGTATTTGACTTTCACCAAAAATACCTTCGGGACCTTGGGCACTCATGGTGGTAAAGGGTGCTGTGTACAGCTTTTCCATACCAATGGGTCCGTAAGTGGCAATATGTTTTTGTAAAAGCTGTAAAAAGCGTGTTTGCAAAGCGTTGAGGCCGGGATATTTCACGAAAAAATCAGAAAACTGTGCGGCTACGACCTGTGCATCCATGCCCACTATGGCACGTAATTCCTTTTGCAATTCAAGGTTACTGGGGTAAAATTGGCGTAAATAGTCTAAGTTTACGTCGGAGTTTTGCGCTAGAATAAGGGCTGCCAGTTGGTCAAAATCACTGCCGGACAGTGGATCTGCGTGACGAAGCTTGCGCAAAACGGGATGCGTTTCAAAGTAAGGCGTAAGAATATCTCGCACTCGCTTGTGATACTCTTGCATGGCTTGCGTTGAAGGACGCAATGGACCGCCAATGCGTATTTGCACATCTCCATCGGCAATATCCACAATTTTTGTGGGTGCGCTAGACCCCACTGGGGCAGATACGCTGTATTGCATGATATCACGCAAGGCTATACGCTTTTCTTCCAAAGCAGAAATAAGGTCATTTAAGGGCTTTTGCCAAAAATCTGCACTACGCAAGGCTTTAATATGAGGAAATTGCTCTTGAACGGCAAGAATATGTGTTTGCAAGCCAGCAAGAGCCACATCAAGCTTTGCTTTGAGGCTTTCTCTATGCACGCTTTCCAAAAGAAATTCTGTTTGTAATTGCGTCATGAGCAGGTCAAAAGCAAAGGCTTCCTTCTCGCCTCGAATGGAAATATGGCGCATAAGGGGCGCAAGCTCACCGTAAAGAAGTGTTACTAAGGCAGGCTCAAAGTGCTCTAAGTTGGCAGCAGTAAGCACATAGTATTTTTGACTGTATTTTTCTTTAATGGCGAGATTACTATCGGGCAAAGCTTTGAGCATGGTACGAATAAGAGGAATGGTACGCTCAAAGGTAGGCTTATCATAAGCGTTTAAAGCTGTTTCTGCCAATACCACACGCGCTTCAAATAATCTTTCCATAAGGGATACGGAAGGAGCGGCTTCCTCATGATTGCGGTCGTCGCCGAAGTAGTCACAATTTCCCCAATGGTCAAAAATGTAAAAGCGCTCTTTATTTTGCGCAGGGCCGTGAAGACTTTCGCATAGGCGTGTGCCTCTGCCCACCATTTGCCAAAATTTTACATAGGACTTTACAGGCTTGGCAAAAACAAGATTCAACACTTCAGGCACATCTATACCTGTATCAAGCATATCTACCGATACGGCAATGATGGGATTTTTTTGCGGCGTTTTAAAGTCATCGATGAGTTGTTCTGCACGGGGATTGTAATTGTCGATGACGGCGCAATAATCGGGGCCGTATTCGCCAAAAGTTTCTTGGAAAATCTTACCTAGTAGCTCCGCGTGTTTGTGATTACGCGCAAAGATAATACTTTTGCCGGGGCCGTTTTCGCTGGCATCACGCAAACCATTTTGCATAAGATTTTGCAAAATAAGACGATTGGTATCAATATTATAGGCTTGAGAATCCAGTTGGTGTGGGTTTACTTCTAAACCTTCCACATCAATACCTTGCTCTTCAAGACGCATTTTCTCTTCTTCGGAAATGGTATCTGTATTAATGCCTTCACGCATGAACTTTGTCGTTACATGAATGGGGGTGAAGTCCACAAGAGTACCTTCTTCAATGGCTCTGTCATACTCATAATAATAGGTGGGGTCGTTGGCGCCGCAACCGAACATACCATATGTATTATGCGAAACTCTATGGCGTG
The DNA here is from genome assembly GCA_964370525.1 of uncultured Desulfovibrionaceae bacterium. Taxonomy (GTDB): domain Bacteria; phylum Desulfobacterota; class Desulfovibrionia; order Desulfovibrionales; family Desulfovibrionaceae; genus CAYJAD01. The sequence goes on from CAYJJP010000016.1 coordinate 10,671, forward strand.
GTGTGGCAGTGAGACCAAGATGCAAAGCGTCAAAGTAAAGAAATAAATCTCTATATTTATTATAAATACTTCTGTGAGATTCATCGGCGATGATAAGGTCAAACCACGCAATATCGTAGCTTTGGAAGCGTTGCATCATGCCCGGATAGGTAGCCAATACCACATGGGCAGCCGGGGCTTTTTCTGTGCCAAGAAGTTTTACGTTATGGTCAGGGAGAAATTGTGTAAAAGCATTTTTTGCTTGGCGGCGTAGTTCTTTACGGTCACAAAGGAATAAAACACGCTTGGCAAAACCCGCACGCATGAGAACATCGGCAAGAGCCACGGCTACACGGGTTTTCCCTGTGCCTGTGGCTTGCACAATAAGGGCTTTACGGCGGCGTTTTTTGCCAAAGCATTCACATACGGCTTTAATGGCTTCCAGTTGGTAGATACGCCCTTTACCGCCTGCAATGTCGGCTCGATGCGCAATGGTAGAAGGATTACGCATTTCTGCACGTTGAAAACGCACACGATATTGTAAGCTTTCTTTGGAAGGAATGCCGTAGATTTGGCGGTCTGCATAACCTATTACCTCAAGGTCACGGGGACCGCCTTGGTCATCAACTAAAATAGTTTCATAGCCGTTGGTAAGGATAATAAGCGGTCGTATGTGCTCTGAATGGGCTTTTTGTAGAGCATTGGCATAGCCTTGTGCTTGTTTGCGTCCTTTATGCGGATTTTCGGAAGTTTTTTTTGCTTCAATGACGGCTAAAGCCGTACCGTCGTCATCATACAGCACATAATCAGCAAAGCCTGTACCGCTGAAGGTACTTTCGTCAGCAAGTTCTACTTCCAAACCTACTGCATCTTTGTTGGTTACGTGCCATCCTGCAGCTGAAAGCATGGTGTCAATGAGCCGCTTACGCGTTTCTGCTTCGCTAAATTGGAGAACATCGGCGGCTTCAAAGGCACGATGACGCCCTTGCTCCTGCATTTGGGCTTGCACTGTACCGGAAAGTTTTTCGTATTCAGCGCGAAGTCGCGTATTTTCTTGAATGAGTTGTTGTGTTTTATCTTGTAATACTTGCGCTTGTGTATTTTCTTCTTGTGCGGAAGGAGTACTTTGAGAGCAAGGTGTGGTAAAGTTTTGCGGCAAACCTTGGGTGCTTCCCGTATTAAAATAAAACCACCAGCGCGCAAGGTCAAAGGTGGCGCGTACAGTTTCTTCTGCGTGCTGCGTATCCTGTACTAAGGCATGAGCGGCTTTGTTACCTGCAATACGTACATGGTGGAAGGCGTTAAGTACAGATTTTGGTAGAACCTTGGAGTATTCCAGCTCCTTAAGCATGGAAAGAAAATTACTATCTGCTAATGTATAGTGAAGGTGTTTACATGTAAGAAGAGCTAAATGCTCAGCAAGCAAACGACATTTCATGCGGGAAGATTGAGGGTCACTACGCATATATTGTTCGGCAAAGGTGCCAAGACCGGCAAGCTCGGGCCACTTTTCATATAAAAAGGCGAAGTTTGTGAACTGCATAACGCTATCCTCAGATATTGGTAATGGTAAAAAAATTATATGCAAAAATTGATAGAAAATCAACGAATGAATTCTAGTATAAACTTTACCAGCCTGTTACCTAACTAATTGACTATGTAACTTATGTTTTATGAAATTTTGTGTATATATACGCGCAAGCTCAGCGTTCTTTACAAGTAAGATATTTTCGGCATTTCTTTCTTCAGCTGCCCTGCTAAAGTTATAACTGCCAGTAATAACAATATGCCCATCAATGATGATAACTTTGTTGTGCGCTATAGCATGGGCGTTGTCAATGTAAACGGCAATTCCTGCATCTACAAGCAATTGCATTTTTCCAGCACGAGCGGATGGTTGTGATTTATCCAAAATTATCTTGATGCTTACACCACGTTGATACGCTTTAATAAGAGCATCGGCTATTGGTTTGGCAGTAAAACTATAGGCCATGACCAGAATTTCTGTTTTTGCGTTGGCAATAGTGGCAATAATAGCCTCTTGCGCACCGCCCTTGGGAGAAAAGTACACTTTTATTTCTGGTGAATATATTTTTACCCTTTCTTCATATATATCATTTGCAAAAACAAATAGATAACTAAAGAGAAATATAATTGAAAGTACAATGCGCATGAAGTACCTACAAAAGTGCTATTTCTCATTTATCTAGCAGTTGCTAGTTTTTTGTTCAAGCTTTTTTTCGTATCAAGAAAGAATGGAAAAAAACGCACCTTGTCCTTTTGGAAAAATACTTATTGCCGCACGAGAAGCGCGGGGTATCAAGCAAGCTGAACTTGCCAGACGCTGCCAGCGTGACCCACGCTATATCAGCCAGCTAGAGCTTGGAAAGCGCGAGCCGCTTATTTCAACGGTGGTGATGCTGGCTAGAGCTTTGGAAATGGATGTAGGAGAGCTTGCTCGTGCCATGGATGAAGTTTTGCCATTGGAAAATGAGATTATGTAAAAAGCGGTACCCAGTTGGATACCGCTTTTTATATTTTCTTTAGTTGGCAAGTATCTACAGTTTATCTGTTTGTTTGTCTGTTTGTCTGTTTGTCTGTTTATCATGGGGGGGGAGGATATCTGACTTTTATTTGATTTTTCCCCTCCCTCGTTTCATTCTTTCTTGTCACTTGTTCCGATTTTCCCCATTGCTTTTACGAGCTCTTGGAGTGCGTGTTCCTGCCTGTCAAAACACTCTTGTGGTGCGTTAGCTTCACGCAGTGTGGCGAAGCTATGCTTGAGCAAACCGCCAATCCTTCGCAGTTCGTTAATCATGAGTAGGTCTGTTTTGGGGATAAGAGGTCTACCGCCGTAGAGTCTTTTGCGCACATAATCTGACATGGAAACTTGCGCAATGTCGGTGTACTCATGGAGTCGTCGTGCCTCATCCTCTGTCAGTCTGATGGTAATTCGCTTACTCAAATGTCGTTGTTTATTTTGCATATCTTTTGCCTTTTTGTCTTTAAATGCGAGAAGCTTGCGCCGAGCATTTTGGGTGTCCAGAGGGCTGCGCCCTTTGGCAGGATTCAGTAGCCGTGTCTGACGGCTACCATCCTGCCAAGAAAAACCCCCATCGTAGGGGCTCAAAAAAGACGCTAAACAATTTTCAAATAAGAAGGCAATGAATTTTGCATAAAAAGCTAAAAAAGACGGCATTGGACAACCTGTTTTTGGGGTATTTCAGAGGATAAATGAGCAAGCAATGTTGGGCGGGGGTGTGTCTTTACATTTTGCTTTTGTACATTTTGGGGAAAATAACGTGTCAGTTTGAGGGCAGGAAAAAGGGACGTTTGGCGAAGGTGGTTGTGCCGTTTGAGTGAAGAACGTGTGTAGCATGTGTGCAACAAGTTGGAAGCTCGGTGACAGTATGCGTGGAACTCATGTGCAGTTTGATTTGAACTCAGCGGCAATATGTGGTCAATTTAGAGGGAAGAAGTTGTGCAGTTTAAAGGAGAGAAAGTTGAAAGCTTGGCGAAGATATGTGTGAAGCTCAGGGGCAAATCAGCGGCAGGAAGGGGTAAATAAAGTGCCTTTTACAACTCGGCTATGTGAGCAACAAAAGTGTAACTACCTGCATAAATAAAACTCGGCTAAGAGAAATTTATACAGCGGCAAAGTGAAAATTATGCGCCCCCAAAAAAACGGCCTTTACCGCTGGGGAAAAGACCATTTTATGTACAAGTTCATTGTTATTTTTTCTGCTATGTACTGCCTAAATACGAAAGCAATAAGCCTCATATACGTGCCTTGAGAGCAGGAAGACTTGCCACTACAGACCTTTCCTGTAGAGCCTCTTGGGCGATACTTTTCGCCTTTTTTGTATCCCCCACAAGCTTTGGCGAAGGGATTTTCGTAAGGTGACCGCTGCTTGAATTGGCAATTTCCACAAGGCCGCCCATATGCCCTGTATAGCTTATACCTTGCCGAGCATACGCCGCCCATGTTTTGGCAAAGTTTTTACGAAACCAATGCTCGCTTTCTTCCACACCGCAGTGAGCGCAGATTTTGGGCCAGCCGCCATAAGCTTGCATAATCACCGCTTGAGTGGTGGCATTATCAAAAGCCACAGATGCATATGCTCCATGCGCTTTGATGACTTCTAGCACCTTGCCAGCTTCAATTTCCGCCTTGTCTTCCATGCTGCCGCCGTGAATATGCTCAAGAAAGTCAGCAGGCGTGGGCATGGTGGTGTACTTGCGTGTGTTGATAATGTTCAAAGTGGCATTGTGCACAGCTTCATAGGAATAGGATTCCAATGCCTTAAAGCGTAAAGCTATGCCCTGAGGGCTTAGGCTTTGTCCATAACACTCTGCCACGGCTAGAATAAGCCCTTTAAAACGGTCAAAATCGTCAGCTTTCATGAGCTACGTCCTTTTCAGAATCAACGTCACCGAAAAGTATGCGCTTGGCTTCTTCTGCGGCGGCTTTGTTGGCTTCAACACGCCTTTCAGCAGGAGATTTCCACTCTTGAGGGGCAGACGTTTTATTGCTTCGGCTTAACTCCAACTCCATCTTTGCCGCCAATTGGTCAAATTTCTCATGGAGCTTGTTTGGATGCTGAATATTGCCTCTCCAAAATTGATGAGAACACGCCCAAGAGATGATTTGCGCCACAAAGTCATAGTTGCTCATGCGTTCATCATTGTTCATGGCTGTGGCAAAAGCTTGTGCCCATTTTTGCAAGTCAGGCTCACGAAAGGTGGGCAGATTAGCCTTGAGGGTATCACGCATAAGCACGGCAAGGCGATAAGCATCACTGTTTTCTGCTATGGGGGTAGTACCACCCAATGCCCCTTGTGGGGGCGGTTTGTGTAGTGAACAGGTAGGAGTAGGTTCTGGAGAAGGAACAGGTTGTGTAGGGGGATTGCTGCTTGTATGCTGCGAGCATTCCCCTTGCACTACCTGCTTTTTGTTCCAACGAGTTTCAGCAGCTTTTCTGGCTTGCTGTTTGCGCTGTTCAGCATGAATGACGTATCCTTGGTGGTCATGCCAGTCATGCAGAATGTATTTCCCTTGCACATTCTTTTCCAAAAACTTGCATTGCAGGAGAGCATCAACAAACTTCTCTGCGCCGCCTTCAGCATCCAAAGGCCAACCAGCTTCAAGAGCGATGTCTATTTCGTCCATATCCTCAAGTACACCGCTGGGATGATTCATGGCGGTGGCAATCCACAAGTCAATGAGATAATCGGTGGCACCGTCACCAATCAAATGGCGTAAGCGTTTACGCTTTCGATGCCCCCGAAAAGAAACAGCAATACGAATATCGCTATTCATCACCGCTCTCTGCTTGTTTGCCGGCTTGTGCAATATAGGCGTTGATGTCTTCAACTCGCCATACGGTGGTGCGTTCGGAAAGCTTGATGGGTTTGGGGAATTTACCAGACTTGCACCCTTCCCACCATGTACTTTTACCAACAGGAATCAGGGCTAAAACTTGGGGAAGGCGTAAAAAACCGGTTTGGGGAATTTGTATACTCATAATGGGTCTCCTTTAGATTTTATTAGAGCCTATCATGGGTTTTTTAAAAAGATGTATTTACGGTGCATTAAGGGCATTTTTTGCTACAATAAAACAAAGCTTAATAAGTCCTATGATGTCCTATGAGAGCTTAGATATGAGAGTAAAAAAAACTTATATTTGCACTTGACAACTTTTGTTCTTTTTTAAAAACGTCTATAGTGTATTGAATTAATAGAATATATTTTTAAAGAAAATAGGCAATAGAGCTTAACAAAAAAACTACACTTAACCATCTGTAATCATGTAATTTAAAGCGAATAACGAACTTCACCATAAAAGCAAAGGTCGTTATTCGCTATTTTCAATGTTAAACAGTGTGCTCTTTCAAGCTTTGCAAATAATCAGCCCATTCTTGCATCATACGGCGGCGTTCTGGTAGATACTGGGCATAATTGTAAGCCGCTCGCACTTCATCACGTTCAGAGTGCGCCAATTGCCGTTCAATCCAGTCACGGTTATAGCCCAGTTCATTGAGCAAAGTAGATGCCATAGAGCGAAAGCCGTGGGTACACATCTCGTGTTTTTCATAGCCCATACGGCGCAAGGCGTTGAGCATAGTCACGTCTGAAATGGGACGAGTTGCTGTGCGTATGGAGGGAAAAAGGTATTTACCGCTACCTGTTACGGCTTTAAGGTTATGTAGTATTTCCAAGGCTTGCGTAGACAAGGGCACAATGTGCTGTTCCTTCATCTTCATACGGTGGGCGGCAATACGCCATTCTGCGGCCTCAAAATCAAACTCTGACCATTCAGCGGCTCTCAATTCCGATGGGCGCACAAAGAACAATGGAGCAAGACGTAAAGCGCATATCAAGGGAAAATATCCAGAATAGTTTTCCAAGTCCCTCAGTAAATGGCCGATGCGCTTAGGGTCTGTGATACTGGCTCTATGCACCACCTTGCGTGTGCGCAATGCCCCACGCAAATCTGCCGCCACATTGTGTTTTGCTCGTCCTGTGGCAATGGCATAACGCAAGACTTGCCCTGTGAGTTGCACAAGCCTGTGTGCCGTTTCCATTTTGCCTACTTGCTCCAAGGGACGTACCACAGCCAAAATGTCTTGCGCTTCCAATTTGGCTATAGGCTTTTTCCCAAAATTGCCAAAGAGGTAATGCTCCATACGAAACATAAGTGAAGCACGGTACTTGTCGCAGAACTCCGTTGTTCTATGCTCGTGCCACTCCAAAGCCACATTGCGGAAAGAGTTTTGCACTTCTGCCATACGCTCCGCTTGAGCGGCTTTTTTATGTTCACTGGGGTCAATGCCTTGCGCTAAGAGTTTTTTAGCTTCTTCACGTCTGGCACGAGCATCTTTAAGACTTACTGTGGGATATTCGCCAAAGGAAAGAAGCTTTTGCTTTTTGTCAAAGCGGTATGACATACGCCAAAACTTACTTCCCGATGGAGGAACAAAGAGGAACAGGCCACCGCCGTCAGAATACTTCTTTGCCTTCGCAAGTGGCTTCACAGCCTTAATGTGGGTATCCGTTAATTGCATAGTTGCACCTCGTATTTTGTTGGATGATATCATACCAGCACGGACAAAAAACTTTACAATATTAAGTAATTATCCTTGTTGGTATCGAAATGAGCATAACACATCGATACCAACATTTATACCCACAATTTACTTGGATGCAAGCGGACGAAGACGGACTTTAGGGAACTTAACGGAAGAGAAAAAGAGAAGAGCGACAATGCTTTATGGACATTGTCGCTCTTTACGATACCAAAATTTGGCTCCCCGGGACGGACTTGAACCGCCAACCTAGTGATTAACAGTCACCCGCTCTGCCGATTGAGCCACCGGGGAGTGTTGTCGTGTTGACAAGAGTAGTTATAGGGAAAAGGTTCGTTGCCGTCAAGCTTTTTTTTAAAAAAAATGAAAAAAAATTGAAAAAGTTTTTTCTATTTAATTTTATATAGTTACAAACGACATTCGTTAAGTAAAACCTCTGCACAAATATTTTCATAAATTCAAAAGTTTTGCATCACAATTGTCTTTAATTTTTATTATTTTATACCAACTGAAGGAAAATTGCATGATAAACAGAAATAGGCAGCAAAATGGATTAGCAGAGTTTACCCTACTGTCCTTTTGTCCGTCGCAAGCGCAAGCCAGACTTTTTTGACGCAGTGGGTAAGGCTATAAATTGGGCTCCCATCGAGAAAATTCTTAAGGAAACGCTGATTTAATCTCAAAATAAAGTATACTTTTATGGATACACTGATTAATTATTTCTCTGGGGGAAGAACCTTTTGTGAACAAAAGGTTCTTCCCCCAGACCCGCGTTGCTCTCGATTTGCGTAAAGCTCGCAAGCTCGCTAACGCAAACGGCTTCGCCGCCCTTTGGGTCGGCCTTTCCAAAAAACTTTCACGTGAATTTTTCTTACGAAAAATTCTTTCAAACATATTATATTAGTCGTCACTGAAAAAGCACATAAACGACTTAAAATAAATGAGTTATTAGCTAAAATATATAAATAAAAATGCCGAAAATAAGGCGCGATAGGGTTTCCAAAGGGGATTATCTCCCTGCTTTCGTAATCGGGGTGGAGGGGCGGAGCCCTTCCCCTCCGGAGGAATTAATCAGCATTTCCTTAGGGAAACGCTGATTAAATAAAAAATTGTGGCTATTGCCTTTAGTCAGCTTTTTCTGGGGGAAGGAAAACGCCTAGGCTCTCGATATCCGTAAGGCTCGCAAGCTCACCTAACGGCTACAAGCCCTTCGGGTCGGCCTTTTGCTAGCGCCAAAAAGTGTTTTCCTTCCCCCAGACCCCCATCCTTTCCCAAAACGCGCCAATAGCTCATCCCTGTCGGGATGAGCTAGTAAAAATTAAGAATGATGTAAGGGCTTGAAAAATAAGTTTATTTCTGTTTTTGCTGAGTTAAGGCAAAAGCCACGTAAAAAATTATATGCGTTTGCAAATTAAATCAAGATTAAAAAAGCAAATTTTCATTTCATCC
>CAYJJP010000017.1:0-18654 GCA_964370525.1 uncultured Desulfovibrionaceae bacterium
TGTCGCAAAGCAAATACAGACATACAAAATCTACAGATAAAGCAGAAAAATCTTGCAGCCTTATGCACAACAAAGATAGACACAGCTTTGGAGCAAAAGCAAGTCGAAGGAGCAAGCATCATGCAAACCATCTTGACATTGATAGAACATACGCAAAGCGAACTGGCAAAATTGGATGCTCAAGTCAAGAAAATTCACAAAGAATACTAAGGAATAATTATGGAAAATCTATTTCACATGCCGGAACTGTCAACAACTGCCTTTCGGCAAGACGCAGCGTCAAAAGATACAATACTCTTCCCCCCAAAGAAGTGCGAACGGTTAAGGAAACACTGATTAAATGCCCTTTTGCCCTCTCACTGCGTCAGGCTCATTTTGCGAACCCTTATATATGTCTATATATACTGCGGGATTCGCAAAATTCACCTTCCTTGTTAGAGAACAAAAATTCTATTTAATCAGCGTTTCCTAATAACCGAAGCCTTTATGGGAAAACTGCGAAATGGCGAAACCGTACCATCTTACAGGCAAAAATACTTCAACACATTGAAAAAGTTTACATATTTAACACACACCCTCAAAAAATCCATATTAATGGAATCCTCACGAGCCGTCGCCTTCACAAGTATGCTCAAAAATATGCGCCTCAAGTTGGAAAAACAATTTACGCAAATAAAGGCGGTTTTAGAGGAAAACATCGGAATTCTACTAGCAGAACAGTCAGAAATTACGCAAATAGTAGAAGATTTATCGGCAAACAAAATCAATCCCGAAGGTTCGCAGCTCACAGTGATTCTTCACACGCTCAAAGCGCAAGAAAAGCGCATATCAGAATTGCAAGAGCTAATAAATTCAAGAAGATATCCTTGTTAGAGAAAAATGTATATATGGATAACTTCCGTCAAAAGGTTCAAAATTATATCACTATCAACTCTTTTTCAACTGCTATGAACAAAATGCCCAAGTTACCTTTCCCCATTGCCCAAAGTCAGCTTTTGGCTATTACGCCACGAAAACAGGACGCACTGCAAGAAAAAATAGAGCTTTGGGCAATGCAACAAAATTTAGCATGGTTAGGTGAAAGCGACACCATTAAAAACGCCATTTTGCCACTTCAAGAAGTACTAAACGCTATAAAATTACCAATTTTAGCTACAAATGAATTCAATTCAGTCAATCTCCAAGAAAAACTTCATGACTTTGTGAGCAATAACGTATTGTGCAGTATGGGTAATATTTTTGACGACTTAGTGCCCACACATCTTAGCACAATGCCCATACTCCCCTGTACTTCCAACACAAAAACCTTGGAAGATATGCAAAAAAGTGCCAATACTCTTGCTGAACAAAAAACAGTCCTTAGCATGGATAAGGCTTTAGCTTTACTCCAGCACAAAGCCCAACAAAGGAAAAAAACATCATTTCCACCTAATAATCTCAGCATAAAAGGCTATTTCTATAAATTACGCAGAGCACATAAAGAGGGACAGATTAGCCTTGAAAAATTCAAAGCTGAGTGCCAACGTCATCCGGAACTCATAAAGAAATTTACTGAATATCAAGAAAGAGTTGCCCGCTTGGCAGAAAGCAACGCAGATTAAGAAAAATTACGTGCTCTAGATTTTGAGAGTAAAGGCGAGGAATATGGTGTCGGTGAAAAACAATCAAAGCAGAGTGATGAAAATGTTTCTGAGTCGATGTCAAGCCTTTAAAGTGTAAGCTACCAATCTGCACAACAATTTTTTATAGAAAAACATCTTTTATACTAGGCGCTTGCCTTTAGTGTTCTCTTTTTTCGCAAAAAAATCTTTCATTTCTTGAAAAAAGCTCATTTTCCACCGTAACTAGAAATAGGCAGGGATAAACTGACAGTTTATCTCTCCTTATTTCAAAATTACACTAAAAACAAAGGAAGTAAATATGAATAATCCAATTTTTGTAGTGAGCATTGCAGGTACTCTGTTGGTTTCAGCTTTCACCGTTGCCATGAAAGTGGCAAGCAAAGAAGGTTATAAGAACATAAAGTATTCGTTTTTTGATTGTAAATTCGAAGCAAAAAAATAGTAAAATTAAGTTATAATAAAATTTGAAAAAAACGAAATCGACACCGTAATAAGAAGTAGCAACATTACAAAAGGAAAAACAATGAATATTCCACACTCATCAAGATATTCAAATAACAACAGAAATCCTAATCGTTCATATACTTATAGAAATAGGCAGCAAACATATACCATGCAAGCACCGCAAAATGAAAATATCAATACTACAATGAAAGTAGTGGTCGCAGGAGGGCTTGCTGTGGTTGGATATCTCATTATCGATGCAATCGTAGATAGCATTACAGATATTATTTTTGATGATTAAAATTAAAATTTTGAAAAATATGAAAAAGTCACCGTAAAATATAGAAACACAAAGGAGAATAATATGAGCATTATCAATCTTATTAAGGAAATCAGCGACATTTTAATTACAAATTCAAAGGAGAACACCATGTATAAAGGACACAATAACAATACTTATTACCCACAACTACAGGAGAACACCATGCACAACACTCGTAATTCCAATGTACCTCACGCCAATGCTTATGCCCGTCAAAATCGCCATGACGGCGGTTCAGGTGAATTCATCACCATCAACGGTCGTCGTATTCCTCACAATGGTCAGCTTTCAGGAAGAGAAATTTGTCAAGAAGCCGGTCATTCTTCCGGGCGCCGTGTGGTTAAAATGAACGGAACCTCTGCCCAAACCATTGAGCCGCATAAGACTTACGGTGCGCATGAGCTTACGGATAAATACGGAAGACCGGTTAAAATCACGACCATGCCCGATCGCACCAAGGGCAGTGGTTTTTGGGGTTCTTTTTTGGGAAATTCACGTGGCAGCAATGCTCTTTTTGGTGGCAGGCGTTCGGCAGCATCTAAGGCATGTGTTACAGAGCAAGTGTATGATGTTGCAAAGAATTTTGCCAAGGGTGGCTTAGATTTTGACGAGAACAATGCTGACTGGGTTGTCTTTCCTAATTTTTTCTTGCCGTCCAATTGGAATCAGCGCACATCACCATTAATGATTGTTTTTCCAACAGATTATCCTGCTGTGCCTCCCATTGGCTTTTATTTGCCTGAAAATGTGGTTTCACCGCACGGGCATAAATATGGGCAAGCCTATCATAGTGCCTATAATGCTCCCACACAGGAAGGTTGGGATTGGTATTGTTACACCGTGAATCCGGGGGCTTGGAAACCGGCTGCACCTCATGCACGTAGTGGCTGGCGCAGTGGTGATAATTTGTGGCAATACATAACGCTTATAAATGAGGTGCTTGGTAGTGATGGAGATTAGCAGTGCGCTGAAAAAGCACCATTTGCTGCGTCAGGCTTGCTTTTTGCTCCGGTTAGGTATGTTTTCTGGATACGCGCCCTACCAGTCCGTTGAAAAAGCCCCATTTGCTGCGTCAGCGACAAAAATCCAAACATCTTATGTATGCCCAATACACTGCGATGCTTGAATTTTTTCGCTTCCTTGCATCTGGCACTTTTTGAACGGACTGACGAAATTTGAGTTTTTCAACAGGCTGCTACGCAAAAAGCTTCGCCTTCCTTGCATCTGGTACTTTTTGAGCGCACTACTGACAAATGTTTTTCATCAATATGCGGAAGAGCATACTTCATTGATAAATAAATATCACTGCTTTTTTTAATATATCAAACGATTAAAAAAATCTATTTATCGAATATTTATGAAGATATGCTTACACGAAATCTTGAAGTAATAAAGTAACATTCAACACAAGGAGCACATATGAATACATATACAACAAATTGGGCAGAATCAGTGGATACATTTTTGAGCGAAATACAGTGGAAGCCCGTTTTTCCAACTGCTGTACAGCGCATGGCACAAAGTATTGAAATTCGTTTCCCTCATGGCGCATTATCAAGCTTGCGATCGGAGCTTTTGCACGACAGCACAAGAGAGCACTTTGCCTTTGCCCTTGGTCACAAGCGCATTTCGCCTAGCGGTCAAGAAATCATTGTGGTGGAAGATATTATGTATCCGGGGGAAGGTGATATTCAATCGGCAAACTTGTTTCATGTACGTCCTAGTCGCTCATTCGTGCGTGATGCTTTGGCATATATGCAAGAGCAAGGTTTTACTGCCATGGTGGATGTGCATACGCATCCCTTTGCCAATACAGCCCATTTTTCCGGCGTGGACACCCAAGATGAAAGGAATTTTTGCGTTTATTTGCAAGAAATATGGGGAGACGCTATGGCCTATGCCAGCATAGTCATTGCGCAAGAAGAACAATCGGCACGGCTTTGGCGTATGCACGAAAATACGCCGCAACAAAAAACGGCGCATATTCGCACACAAACAGCTACTGAGTTGCCCATGCAAAAAGGTGATGCGCTTGACAATAGCACCATGAATAATGATGCCATGCAGGCTCGAAGTGCCCTTGCTTTGGGTGTGGATACCATGCGCCGCATTGCTAAAAATGAACTCATTGTTTTAGCCGGTGTGGGCGGACTTGGTTCTATTATCGCTGAAGAATTGGTGCGTTCCGGTTTTAGTCGTATCAGGCTTATTGACAATGACGTTTTAGAGCTTTCCAATCTTAACCGCTTTGCCGGTGGGTACTATGCTGATGCCATGGCAAAACGTCCCAAGGTAGATGTGGTGCAAGAACATTTACAGCGCATCAATCCGCAAGTGGAGGTCATTGCAATGCAACAGGCTGTAAATAGTCCCGAAGCGACGGCGCTTATGGCAGCAGCGCAATGGATTATTGTTTCCACCGATACGCAAAGCAGTCGACATATGGTGCAAAAAGTTGCCTTTAAATATGGAGTCCCTTTTATTTCTGCCGGTGTGAACATTACCGTAGCAAGTGACGAAAAAGGGCAGCACCATATGGAAGATCAAAGCGGCGAAGTCATTCTCATCCGCTACGGCGACGGCTACTGCTTGCATTGTCTTGGGCGTTTGGATTTCAATCGCATAGCCGCTGAAGATCATCCCGAACCAAGTGTGCGGCAAGGGTTGGTGCAAAAAGGCTATGTGCAAGGTCTTGATGTGAAAGAGCCTGCCGTCATGCCGCTTAATGCCATTATTGCCTCCCAAGCGGTGCATTGTCTTTTAACTCAATACAGGCAAGGAGCGACACACGCAGCTGTTGTGGTTTATGAGGCACATACGGCTGAAGGCGGACGCATGTTTGAAGATACGCAGAGCGCACTCCCAAGTTATTGTGCTCATTGTGGACGCTATGTGGTGGAAGAGGATGTGTCTTCAGCTGCTTAAAACTTATCCGTAAATCACGTATCGTGGCCGATTGCTGCGTCAAAGCTCATTTTTTCTCAGGTCGAGTACCAAAAGACGTACACTCCCTCCGTAAAAATGCACTTTTCCTTGCACTCACCTCACGCTACATTTTTTTACGAATAAGTTTATAATATTTATTAAAACCAACAAGGAGTATCACATGGAAAAAGTAACTATTTTTATGGATTTTGCCAATATTGCTGCCGGCACAAAAAGAGTATTGCCTCAATCAAGTTATATTTATGATAATTTATTGCAATATCTTGGCGAAGGGCGCTTTGTTATCGACGCTTATGCTTATGTTCCCATAGACCCGCGCAATGCTAATGCTCGAATTGCCATGATTGAACATTTGCAAGAAAACGGCTGGATGGTTATCAGCAAGATGGGAAAAATAGCCGGTGAAAGCTATAAATGCAATGTTGATGTGGAAATGACCATGGATATTATGGATCATGCGCATCAGGTACGTCCGGATATTATGGTTCTGTGTACCGGTGACGGCGATTTCCTCCCCTTGGTGCGTAAATTACGCTTTATGGGCATTCGTGCGGAAGTGGCAGCATTTCGTCATACAGCAGCCAAGGAATTGCGCCAAGAAGCGTCAGGTTTTATTGATCTTGATGCGTGGCTACAATATGATGCTGGTGAAATCACGCAGGATGGGTTTGAGGTCGACAATGTGGAAGTACAAAGTGTGGAGTGTTTTTCCAGTATACCTCATGCCCAAAATTATACAGCTCAAGGAGGAAGATAGTCACGATATTTTAATAATTTGCAATTGGCGTGTTGTGCGTTCATTTTTCAACGTAACCTTTTACCTTAGATTTTCACATGTTAAGAATCCTTAAAATGTATTTTCGTTTTGAGCAAAATTGTCTATATAGCACTTTCACTTTGAATTTATAAATTCAAAGTGGTAAAGACACGCTTGCTACGGCGTTTAACAGTGCAAATAAATTGCACTTACGCCTACGCAGCGGTTGCCTGCTTTCGCAGTCAACATAGCAATTCCTTCCGGAACTGCTATATTCAAAGTCAAGTCACAAAGGAGCTTTGAATGTCCCACTCGTTAACACCATATTTTCAGAGTTTTACATGGCATACATGTCAGCTCAGTTTGCGTAATACCTATGCCACGCAAGCAAAAGATCATCCGCTTGCTATTTTTGATGCCATATTTAAATTTGCGGCTAAATCGTTACAACATCCTGCTCCGCTTATGCTTTTTCATCCTTTACGCTCTTTAAGTCCTCGAGTACACAAAGATCAGGAGTACACATTGGAACTTGTTTTTCCCCATGCGCAAAAGGAAGAAATCACACAGTTTTTAAGCGCTGTGTATATTTGGCTCAGTGACACACGGCGTCATTTTGTTATACAATCATGCACAAACATAGAACAAAAAAACGTAGCGACATTGCTGTCTCAATTTCTGCAAAAACATGTTAACCTTGATTTGCCTGAGCTTTGTCTCAATTTTATAACACCTGTACCGCATCTTTCTTCTGACAAAAGTCGTAAAAGATATATTGCCACCGAGCAACTTGTAAATATGTGCTTACAGCGGGTGGAAAGACTTTATGGTTCCATGCCACAGGATGAACGTGCACATTATATGCATATGGCAAAAAATTGTACGTGTTTACCTTGGGTTTGGAAATATGAGCAATTTCAGCATAAAGCAAAATCAACTCAAGGAGTAAAATACATTCACGGCTTTATGGGACCGCTATGGCTACAAGGAGAACTTAGAGGCTTATTGCCCATTTTGCTCCTTTGCCAAGATTTGCACATGGGACGCCGTTTACACAGCGGACAAGGCGCTTTTCAACTGCACAGGCACTATCCCTTTGGTGATGCGCTCTTACATAAAGCGTCGTTATGGCATGAAGCCACGAAAAAACTTTTTCCCTATGATGTGTGTGACGCGCCAGAAGATTATACAGGCATAATAATTGATGTACAAAAATATGCTGAAAACACAATAGAAAACATATCGTCGGAGCATATGCTCGTATTGCGTGAAGTTTTGGCGCATATCTTACTTCAACCATTGCGCCAAGCTTATCCGTCTATACTTGAGCGCTTGGAAACAGCCTTAGATGCAAAGGACACCCTTGTTGATGAACGCTTTGTCAATACTGTGTTACCCTTGAGTGATACAACAACGAGGGCATTGCTCATGAAAGTTGGCTCTATGCAAGAAAATGATACTTTGCAAAAGATTATTACTGCATGGAAAAATATTCAAACATAAGGAGTAAAAAATGCTACCTCTGAATAGCGTGTTTTCTGATTTTCAGCTTGACAATCTCTCAAATGAGTTACAATGTATATGCAACACAAGGGGGATATATGGAAACCACAATGTTGCATGTGCGTGTCAATAATGAACTAAAAACACAGGCTCATGAATACTTATCTAAATCGGGTTTAACCCTGTCCGATGCTGTGCGCGTTCTTTTAACTCGCATAGTGGACGAGGGCGGTCTACCCATTGCTTTAACTGCCAACTCTGCCGCCTATGATACATGGTTTAAGTCTAAAGTCCTTGAGGCAATGGCTCAAAAGGATGAAGTCCCCTTTGATGAAGGCATGAATAAGATTGAGCAAAAACTTGGTCTTTAGTCTGACCGAAGAAGCACACTCTATGCATAAATGTCATGACTTATTTTGTATTTCAGATAATTACAAATATTTTATTTATCGAATATTCATGAAGATATGCTTATGCAAATAGTTCTTACACCTGCCGCTCTTGATGATATTGAAAATATTATTGCCTATATTTCCAAAGACAACAGACAAGCTGCTCGCAAACTACATGACAACATCAAAGCCAAGATATACAGCTTGGCAGACTTCCCCCTTGCCCACAAAGAAGGTCGCATTCAAGGCACAAGGGAAATAGTGGTGCACCCGCATTATGTTGTTGTCTATAGTGTTTTGAAAAATAAAATTAAAATCCTACGTGTGTTGCATACTTCTTTGCAGTGGCCTTAGTATTCCGTAAAAATGCACTTTATTTTCAACACGATAGATACCCCCCTTTTTAAATGCAACTTACGTATAAAATTGAGCAATCAAACAAGGGGGGGTGTCAAAAATTGCCTTGCAAAGCCGCATGAAATAAGGTTACAAAAAGCTTGCTCTCGCAAGAGAGTTCCTCAGCGCTGGGGGTTGTGACGCAATCGTCACGAATTAAATTTATTCTCATCAAAGTATATCAATAAAACCAAGCTAGTAAGAAAAATACTTGCCTTGGTTTATTTTTTTCACTCATTTCTTGAAAAAACTCTTTTCCCCACCGTAATAAGTTTTAGACAGCAAAGAAACACTCAAACACAAGGAGGCGTCATGCTTGTAATTATCTTGCTTGCCCTGTCTCGTGATTAATCTTGTACTTAGGTTTTGATTTCTCACGTTCACCCTCAACACCTCTACAAAGGAGGTGGAGTTATATGCAGCGGAGTAAAATCTATCAACTTTCCATTATATGGCATATATCGAATTTCAAATTTATTCTTGTCATGGGATGAATTTTGTGGCAAATTGGTTTTGTCTTTTTTTACCACTAAAATGTTCTTAGGCTACTTAGAAAATGTGTTTTTATACCAAGTTGTCTGTTTTTTATCATAACGGAGGATCTATGGCGCAATGTGAACCTTTAGAACTTCATCTCAATCCCTTACCGGGATCCAGCATTTGGACAGGTGATGCCAATCAAGAAATGAGCTATTTAAAAGCAACATCCTTCCTCGGTGGCTTGCGATTTTGGACTGAAGCTCTTTTGCGTGCTCAAGGGCAATATGTGCATGATGACATGGATTCATGTTTGTACGAGTCTAAAAAAAGTGATAAAACCTGCGCTGCCTGTCATATTTTCGGCTGCACCGGACTTGGGCGCAGTTTTGCCTTGAAGGTGGATAATGATAATTTTAGGAATACTCCCTATACGAAAAATCCACCGGACACATTTAAAGTACCGTTAAAAGAGTATGCCTATATAGATAAAACAGGAAAACCCAAAACGCCTCAGTACTACGCTCGAAATGCCCATAAAGAGCTTGTGAAAATGCATTTTACTATACAAAGAGCAGTGCAAGAGGTGGGATGCGAAAAAGTTCTCTTTACTCTTTCGCCAACGCTTTTACGGGCAACTTTACTCATGCTGGAATATGGTACTCTTGGTGCGTATGATCAATATGGCTGCGGCTTTGTTAATTTTGCAGAGCAAGAGCAGCTTAACTCCTTACGCCAAGAGGTTTTAGCAACGCCCATATGCTATGCAAAAAATCCGAGAGAAAGCCGTGGTGCAAGCTTAAAAGATTTTTTCTTTTTTCAAGGGAAAGTAAAGAGTAACAATAAAGAAATGCCATTTATTTTGCGTCACAGTATTCGTGACAAAAAAGTAGCATGTATGCAAAACGATGGATTACGACACTTTTTTTGCGGCTCATTGGTCAACGATCAACCACAACCACGAGGCAAAACCAATGCCGGCTCAAAATACAATCTTTGCGTCACTTCGTCGGGCAAACTATATGGCTGGGGATATTTTCCACGTAACCCCATACAAGAACTTGCTCGCTATGCTAGGGAAAGAGATGTTGTGCTGACACATACCCATAATATTATTAAAAATCACTGTGATAAACTTTTATGGAAAGAATTTGGTGCAAAAAATCGTGATAATTGTGACTCTCCCACTGAATTTGACACCTATCTCAAAGACATGTTGACCACACCTTGGAAGGAGCGTGTATGAGCAATATACCATCGACCTTTGAATTTTTATCGTCCTTTGAACAGTGGGAACGTGATTGTTTGCGTGATCCATCGAACATTGATAAAAGCCCGAAAGAAGTTCAAAACAGTGAGAAGTGGAGCGTTCAATCACAGCTTTATGCCATACTTATGGGCTATAAAGGCGGAGAATACGGAAATTTAGAAAGTCTTGCCAAAAATGGTGACACAAGAAAAGGGATTTTGGGCTATCCCAAAATAGTACAAGGCACAGCTCCAACACATCTCGATCTCTGGCAAGAGCAGATTTTTACCCCAAAGCCGGAAGATCTGACTTATTTACCCGAAGGTTCTTGTCTCATTAAAGTAAATTTGCGTTTACGCAGTCCTTTCTTTAGCCGTGATGACAGGCCATTTTATCCCACAGAAAATGTGCTCAAACGTCAATGGGCTTTTCACGTGCCCTATTTGGCGGCTGCCGGCATAAAGGGACTACTTACGTGGGCGTACCGTATGACTAAGCAAAATGAGAACTTTGACGAGATAGGGCAAAGTCTTTTTGGCCTTGCCAATGATGCCAATGACAGCGCTTCACAGCAAGGCTGTCTGTATACTTATCCGCTTTTTTGGCAAGGAAATCTAGGACATGAAGTGATTAATCCGCAAAATCGCAGTACCGGCGCCGGTACACAGCCCATCAAATATGAGGTGGTGCTTCCAAAAGCCACAGGTGATCTTTACTTTGTGCTTGCAGTACCGCCCATGGAAAATGACGGCAAGACTTTTATGCAAAAGCATTTACCGTCATTTTTACAAGCACTTAATTTTCTATTACAAAACGGCGGACTTTCGGCAAAGAAAACTGCCGGCTGGGGTGATGTAAGTATCGAGGGCGTGAATATGGCGGTAAAGGGTCTAGCGTCAACAGCGCATACCGGTCAAGGTTCGGCATTCGCTGCCCATGATGTGGATGCTCTTTGGGCTAAGATTGAAGATGAGGAAGGAAATTTATTGCCGTACATAGAAAGCAAGTTTGGGGCAAAAAATATCAAGCCCTTACTCCCCGATTGGAGTAATAAAGAGCTTAAAAATAAAGACGCCGCCTATGCCAAATTACAAGAGCTTCATGCCGAGCGAATGCAAGCAAAGAATACGCAGGATAGCACTGAAGCCGTGGAAGAGGTGGAAGAAATAGACTCGCCCCAATGGCTTTTTGAGGAAAAAAAGTTGAAATCCTTAGATGCAATAAAACAAGAAGTGCTCACACTCTTACAAGCGGAGGCATAAATGTCTGATACCTTTGTACGCACGCTTTTACAGGCAGAAATCATGGCCTTATTGCACGATGTGGGCAAATTGCATTGGCGTTTTGTAGGTGAAGCCACAGCAGATGAGGAAGGACTAAAAGCCAAACATACCAAAGATTTTTGGAAAGATGCAGATAGTCCTTTTGTTTCTCTTTTACAGTGGGAATTGCCGGAAAATTGGCTTCCTGCCATTGAAGTACGAAAACCTAAGTATTTTGGTTCACTTCTTGCGTCGCATCACGGAAGTCTTTTTACGGAATGCTTTGTTGATGCCAGTAAAGAGTATTATCCCGAATTAATGTTACTCATTATGTATGCCGACACCGCCGACTCATTATTTGCTAAAGGTGGAAATACGGGAAATACCACACAGAAAAATGACATTCACCTTGCGTATCCTCAAGGCGGCAAAAAATATCCTTGCGAAAAAGAAAATGTGGACAAAGATGCTGATGCCTTAGCTCATGCCCTCAATGTATGGTTTGGCACTGACGCTGCCACTTGGGATTTGGCGACACTAAAGAAAAAACGCATTGAACTCATGAATATATTAGAAGAATATGCTTCACGCCACATGGCGGAAACACGTCTGCCCAATAATGACGTTAGTCTTTGGCAGCACTCGTATTCTGTAGCGTCCATTTTTAAAGCTTTGCTGGCACAATGCCTTTATACAAATACTTGGGATAAATTACTTTCAGAAAAGAAGGAACTGATCCATGCCAAGCAAAATTTGTCCATGTTCGCCATTCGTTTTGATGCCGAAGAGTGGATGGGGCGCAGTTTGCGTTCCTATGAAGTGGTAGGCCGCCAGCTTGCCTTGAAAAAGATGCTCGACGGTATCAAAAAATGTGTGGAAGAAGAGTTGGCTCTTGGCAATGAAATTTATCGTGACCATACGGGCATCTGCTTTTTGGCTCCATCTTTACCACATTCTTTAGAGGAGAACTCGCCATTTACAGCTCAATTACAAGCAATTGCCGAACATGTAGATGGCTTAATCAACAGTGGACACATAGACGGCGACCTTACATGGAAAATGCAAGTACATGCCACAGGCTTACGACTCACAAGTCTTCTAGATTTTTGGCAAAATGAAGACCACCCCTCCATTGCCTACACAGCACAAAAGCCAAAATGGACAGAGGCTTGGGAAAAAGCAAAGCATAAGCAGATTTGTCCTCGTTGCGGCGTGCGCCCTGTGGCTGTCAGTCATTTTCGTGTGGGCAGTAGCGATGACGAAGCTTGTGACAAATGCAAAAGTCTTGCCGAAAGTGGATATAAATGGCTAAAGCATGAAGATGCCAGCGAGGAGCTTTTTGGCTTAAAGGATATTCCTTTTAATAAAGACTTTTTTGGTCTCATTGAATGGGAGCAGAAAAGCGTTGAAAGGCAACATATGGTGTGGGGAACACGTTTAGCCCTTGTGCAAGGCGTGCTTGATATGCAAAATGTACAAAGTGGGCAATTTTGTGATGTTCTCTTGAAAAATACCGTCAAAACCCTTAAAGAAGTACAAGAAAATTGGAAAAAGTGTTGCACAAATTCTGAAAGCACACGAAATTTTTTTGCAGATCTTTTTGGAAATCCAAAACAGTTTGCTGATGCTACAGACGGCTGGTGCGCTCATGTGAGCGAAGGTTCACACCCCAATGATTTTGTGCAAGCATACGTTGACACGCTGATTTTTGGCGGCAAGCGTCAAGAACAAGGCTATGTAGTTAATTTTGAGCACGAAGCGAAGGAAATATACACTTGGGCTTTACGCCAGCATCCGGCGCCTTCTCGTATGGCACAGTTTTGGAATGAAGCGCATACTTTTATGCAAAGTCCGTTTGGATTAGCACAGCAGGGGGAGCCTAAAATTCCCTTTGTGCCTTTGCATTGTGATATTGAATCTTTTCAAATGCTTGTGCCGGCTAAAGAGGCATTAAACTTTATGCAAAACATTGCCGCAAGCTATGCAAAAAAGTTTGCTCAAGTGCGCCATGTATTACCATTGCACCTTTCAGCTTCAATTTTTTACTATAAAGCTCCGTTATATATAGCCATGGATGCCGCAAAGCGCTTTAAAGGCATTAAAAGCAGCGCAACGCAACTTTGGATATTGCAAGAGAAAATAAAAAAAGGCGATGCCTATTGCCTTCAGTGGAAAGACCACAAACAACGCCCCGTTACATGGTCTGTGCCTGCCGATACATATCGTAATTGGTTTTTGAATGAAGCAGGTGAAGCCGTATATATTGAAAATATGCAAGAAGAGCAAAAGTATAAAGTACTTCCTTCCAGCTTTGATTTTGAAGTACTGGACGCATCCACAAGGCGTTATGATATTTTCTATGAGGGAGCTAAAGGACGCCCGCATTTTATGATGCCAAAGGAAGGTCCTCGTCCTTATCCTTTGGAAGTTCTGGAAACGTGGAATGACTATGCAAGATTTTTTGTTAATAAAAACGAAGGACAAGGCCAACGCCATACAGCTTTGGAACTTTTTTCCAAGCTCCATGCCGATTGGAAAGAAAGGCGAAATGACCCTATCTTTACAGACCATGCGAAAAATATTTTATTGAACACCCTCGGAAAAGAAGCCCTTATCTTGCACGAAACAGTGCTTGACGGTTCTTTCTTTGATTTATGCGAATGGCATGATTTTATCAATAAATAAGGAGAAAATAATGAGTACACACTATGCAGTAACTATGGATCCCTTACATATTGGCACAGGCGGCTACAGGCTTGGACGGGTGGATAATACCATTATCAGAGATCCCGGCACAAACTTACCCAAAATTCCCGGCTCCAGTCTTGCCGGTATCATGCGCAGTTATGTGACCATGACCCTTGATGATGCAGGAGAAGCTAAAATTTGTGCTACTCATGAAAAACCAAACGCTCGTAATAATTGCGGCAAATGCACAGTGTGCAAGCTTTTCGGTCATGCCGCTTATGATAGTGGCAGTACAAGCAGCATCGGACTCTTACGCTTTTATGATGGGCATATAGTGGCTTTTCCCGTATACACTTTAGCCGGTACAGTATGGGTCACAAGTCCGGCTGCTCTTGCTGCTACGGGGCAAGTGCCTGCTGGCATACCCAAGAATGAGGAACTATTCATAGACTTTGACCTTCCCGGCAATGCGCAACAACTTAATCTTGGCTGGCTTTATTTGCCCACAAAGAAAAAAGATAAACCTTTTCTTACTGATATTCCCAAAGATGCCGAAAGCTTGTTTAGCCGACAAGTACTGGCTCCCGATTGGCTTTTTGCTGAAATCGTCAACAGCAATTTAGAGGTGCGTACCTCTGTGTCCATTGATTTTAAAACGGGCGCCGCTTCACCCAGTAAACTTTTCACCTATGAAGCCATTCCGGCAGGTACGCTGCTGGCTTTTGGCATAGAAGTGGATGAGTATCGCAGTGCCGGAGATTTTGATAAAGCGACCATTAAAAACATGCTTAAACCGGCTTTCAAGCAATGCGCCGTGCTAGGTATGGGCGGCATGACCACACGTGGCTTTGGGCGTGTACGCTTTTTTGGGGAGGGTATGTAGATGAAGAATTTATTTAACTTGGAACCATTTTGTGCAGATTATGGTATGCGGCTTGTTACCATTGATGAACGTGATGCAAAGCTTGAAGAGCGTGAAAATATCATCAATAAAGCGCTGGGTATCTTGGTGGAAAATGGCCTGTATGCCATGAGTGTTTTTTTACTTTCTTGCAATAAGGAAAAATATGGAAAACATGTCCTAAAAACCTTGCTTGCCATGTGTACAGACAGCTCTTTACCAGCACCACTTTTAGCCAAAGCCAATCTTAACGACGCTGAAGCGCAACTCAAAGCCGTGCGCAGCATAACTATATCCTTGGATAAGCTTATTCTTGCCCGAAAAATGATGGATCAAGCCTTAACCTTTGGGCGTTATCATTGTAAAGCCCTTAAAAAAGCGGAGTAATATTTATGACTTGGCAAGCACAACATATTCAGCTTACACTTACCAGCAATCTGCATTGTGGGCAACTTCCCCTTGGTTTTGTGGCACGCACCTATCCCTTTGTGCCTTGTCACTTACCCTTTTTTGCCATGGTTCCGGCTACGGTTGCCGCACTTGCCATGCCCGACGTGCGTGCATCATATAAAAAGGTTCTTGCGCTTTTTGAAACATGCTTGCGGTCAACGCCACTGTATATTTTACACGAAAATCCTCTTTTTCCGTGGATTTCTCAAAGCAAACATATCTTGGAACGTGATTATCTTTCGTCACAACACGGCGTCACCTTGGACTTACAAAGTCGCAGCGCAGAAGATGGCAAACTCTTTGAAACGGAAATCATTTTGCAACATGCAAAAAACAACAGTGCTCCCACCATGCTTGACGGTTACATTTTCTTTCGACCTCATAAATATGAAGATGTGGAACTTTTAGCCGATGCCAAGCTCAAATATGGCAAAAATATTACATCGCTCGAAGAAATATTGGCACATATGCGCCTTGGCGGCAATGGCACTCGCTCCTTGGCAAAACCCTGTCATGTACATATAAAAAAAGTACACAATACGCTGTGGGGTATGTATAATGTAGATTATACGGCACAGTACCCACAAATAACTGTGGAAGTAGAACAAGCCGGCCCCATACCCTTGTTGTATTCCGAAAAAAATCAGCATATTCGTGGAAAAATCAGCCCTTTCACCGGGCGCATCTATGGCGAAAGAGGATCCGGTCTTGAAATGGATACAGCGAATATAGCTTGGCGAGAAGGCTGGAAAAGCTCTACAGACGTGCGCATAAGCTTAAGCTATGCACGCATGGGAGAAATAGTATAAAAATCAAAAAACGCTGGTTGAACGACTTTTAATCAGCGTTTTTCAACAAATAAAACTCCAAACTGGATTGCTAGCCAAATCTTCATTCCCCAAACGAAAATGGTTGCCGCTGATTTGCCAAATATCCACATAGCCGCTTTTCAATTCTAATTTTTCTACCATATGGCAAAGCTTACGAATTTGAGAATTTTGCACAGGACATAGCCAGACGCTATATTGCACACGATTGCCAAAGTGCTCTAACAGTCCGTTGAAAAAGAACTACCTCAATGTGCCGTACCACCTAAGTTTTCAGGAAGTTAAAGTGCATCTGAGGACATCTAAATGCATCTAACAGCATGTACTCTTGTAACCCATTTTTGTAACCCTGACTTGTTTTCCAATAGTCACGGACTGTTATCAGCATATTTGCAGTGCAAGTCCAAGAAAAAGAAAACATCACAAACACTTAAGCGTAAATTTTTACGTTTTCTTTCCAAACAAAATCTCAATTCTGTTTCGTCGGCAAAAGTCGGCGAAACAGTCAATGCTACTCTCATTAAAACTGAGGCAAATCCCGTTACAGGGGAATCTGCTGACCTTCGATTGGTATGTTTTGCGCAAGCGCAAAATTTACCCCAATCCATAAGTCCGGTTTCGTGCGCTGTAAAAAGTACACGTCAGCGTCCTCTTTTGGGTAAGGGCAGATTACTGAGAGCGGCACATTCTGTTCGCAACAATTCTCGTATTTCAAAAAAAAGATTTTCACTGAAAAAAGCATAGTGCCACAGACATAAATATTCTGAGAAGGCAAATTTATGGAGCGCAAAATTGCTCCGGCTTTTATGCAGTGTGAATCTCAATGGATTACAAATTTAGATTAGATGATTTTTCTTAAATTGAAAAGTCATTTTCTCCAGTCACATCTGCATTTTGCCTTCTCTCTTAAACGGAAGAGCATACTTCATAAGTGAGTAAAACTATTATCTATTTCATATTTTAGATAATTACAAATATTTTACTTGTCGAAGATTATTGAAGATATGCTTAGTTCTTGTGGATATGGGAGAAGTTATGCACACATTTTCGCCAAAGGGTACTATATTTGGCCCCATTTTGCCTCAGTTTATTTTGGAAAGAGTCATGTCACTCGGAGCAAAGGTTACGTACACCGTGCTTTGCAATTATGCCGCAACCAAAGACCATTGTTGGCCATCGCAAGAGACGTTGGCAAAGCGTGTCGGTTGCAGTTTGAGCAGTATAAAAAATTACTTGCAAGAGCTTGTTACTCAAGGGCTTATTGCCATTATCCGTGAAAAGCATCGCTCTTCCGTTTATTATATGTTATTGCCGCAAGAATTTATGCAAGGCAATCAAACTTCTGTGAAATCAGACATTGCTTTGCCACAAACGAATTTTGAAAATGTTAAGGCCAACTTTACAGATGCATATGTAGATTCTGATGTAGCACAGTCAGATTTTGCAGAAGCACAGCTAAATTTTGTTAAAACAGAGGTAAATTTTGCAGAAATACAGCCAAATTCTGACCATATAAATAATTTAAATAAACAAATAAATCAAACAACACACCCCCTCCCCCCTGCTGAGCTTGAAGTCTCGAAGCACAATGTTGCCAGCGAGATGGCTTTAGTGGGGGGCGTATTTCCTCTTGCCAATGATTTTCTCAAACTTTGGGAGCTTTACCCCAAAAAAGAAGGCAAGGGACTCGCTCGCATGGCTTGGGTAAAATTGCTCCAACAAGACCTCCTGCCTCCTCTGGGAATCTTGACCCAAGCCATCGAGCGTTTTGCAACTTCCGAAAGTTGGCAAAGAGAAAATGGGCGTTTCATTCCTCAACTGAGCAATTGGCTTCGTGGTGAGCGTTGGCTTGACGAAGGCATTGCTCCCTCACTGCAAGAGCAGAAAAAGTCAGAAGAGCAAGAAAAAGCACGTCTTTTCCAGCAAATGCTTCAAAAACAAGAAGAAGCCGAACAGCAAAAAGCAAGCGAAAAAAGAGAAGCTTTGCGACCGAGCTTTGAGGCTTTTGAGCAGAAATTCCCACAAACCTTAAAATCTAATAATATGTCAATGGTTTTTGCTGCATGGCGACATTTACACGCCAAGGGCGTTGCACCTAGTGCAAGTGATGTTCCCGGAAATATTGCCGTTAACATCATGGATTTCATGAAAAACTATCAAAGGCAGCAAGCCATCAGAAGTTATCAGCAAGACAATGCCAAGCAATATGTCATGTCCTCAATGTATTCTCCGCCAACTGTCGAATATACTTTGCCCTCTGACAATGTAACCTTGCAAAAAGCTGTGTGAGGTTATTATGTGTAAGTTTTTATTATCATACAGCATTGTCATTACTTTGGCGGTTACATTTTTTGCCAATACTACATTGGCAGCGGAAAAAAACAGCACTCTTGTTTTGGGACAAAATCAAAATGCGCA
>CAYJJP010000018.1:0-18474 GCA_964370525.1 uncultured Desulfovibrionaceae bacterium
ATTTTCAACTTGTTGAAAATAAGGCGCGATAGGGTTTCCAAAGGGGATTATCCCCCTTGCTCTCGTAATCGGGATGGAGGGGCGGAGCCCTTCCCCTCCGGAGGAATTAATCAGCGTTTCCTCAAATTAGAATTGATGCAGCAGCTTCCCCTAGATCATGTTCAAGAAAGCACTTGCCAGAACATCCATGTCTTTGTTACTACGGTAGCATACATTTTATATAGTGAAGCACTAATTAAAGGATAAATTTATGGCACTACCCTTGGGTTTTCGTATAGGCTCTGCCAACGGACAATTTCGCCGTGCTCAGCGCGACGATGTGGCCGTGATGGTTTCGGATTTTCCATGCTCTGTAGCCGGAGTATTTACCACTAATATTTTTAAGGCTGCCCCTGTGCTTGAATGTGAGCGCATTTTAGCCAATCCACAAGCTGACATACGAGCAGTGCTTGTCAACTCCGGTCAGGCCAATGCTTGCACAGGCGATGAAGGGCTTGCCAATTGCAAAGAAACCACACGCCTCATGGCCGAGCAACTTAACATGCCACCCGATAGCATTCTGCCCATGTCTACCGGCGTTATCGGCAAACATCTTAAAATGGAGCTTTGGCCACAAGCGGTAAAAATGCTGAAAGAAAGCCTTGGCAACAAGGACGAAGAGCACTTTACCAAGGCCATGATGACCACCGATGCCTTTCCCAAATTTGGCTCGCGCAGCGTAGAACTTTCCACCGGCACGGTGCGCCTTGCCGGCATGACCAAGGGAGCAGGTATGATTTGCCCCAATATGGCAACCATGCTCGCCTTAGTCATTTGTGATGCTAAACTAGAAGCCTCAGTATGGAAAAAACTCTTTGTGGATGCGGTACATGTGACTTTTAATCGCGTCACTGTAGACGGCGATACTTCCACCAATGACACCGTGCTTGGCTTTGCCAACGGCGCGTCGAACGTCTGCATAGAAACCGACAATAAAAATGACCTTGAGCTTCTACGCCAAGCCCTCGAAGACATCTTAGGTTCCCTTGCCTATATGCTCGTGCGTGATGGTGAAGGCTCAACAAAAGTCATACGCATTGAAGTAGAAGGTGCGAGCAACAACGATGACGCCGAAAAAGTCGCGCGAACCATAGGACACTCACAACTTGTCAAAACCGCCATGTACGGACGCGACGCCAATTGGGGACGCATCATTGCTGCCGCAGGACGAAGCGGCGCACAATTCAACGCAAATGAAGTGCATATGTGGCTTTGCGGCGTAAAACTCTTTGACGCAGGCCAACCCACACCAGGCAATCACGACTCCGCACTGGAAGAGCCATTACGCGGCACCGATGTTACCATTAAAATTGTCTTGGGAAAAGGAAGCGGCACTTACACCCTACTCGCTTCAGACCTGTCACATGCCTATGTGACCTGTAATGCTGATTATAGAACCTAAGGATACACTGATTTATTAATTTTCTGGGGGAAAACTTTTTGGCGCTAGCAAAAGTTCCCCCCAAAAAAATCTCAAATAACAATGCCGTGTACATAAGCGGTTTGGCTTTTTATCGCTGACGCAGCAAATGGTGCTTTTTCAACGGACTGTTATGTGCATCTTCATCAGTAATGCTACGTAATACCTTGCAAGGATTACCAACAGCCACCACATTATCCCCAATGTTCTTTGTCACAATGCTTCCACTGCCAATAACGACATTATTACCGATGGTTACACCGGGCATAACCTGCACGCCGGCGCCAAACCAAACATTATTTCCAACACTGATAGGATGGGCAAATTCCAAACCCTCATTTCTTCTTGTGCTGTCAATGGGATGACCCGCTGTATGAAAACCACAATGTGGCCCGATAAAAACATTATCACCAAAAATTACCTTGGCACCATCTAAAATGGTAAGGCCATGATTTGCATAAAAATTCTCACCCACTTCTATATTATATCCAAAATCACACCAAAACGGACTTTGTACAGCAAGGATACTCTTTACCTTTCCAAAAAGCCCACGCAAAAGCGCAATCCTTT
Organism: uncultured Desulfovibrionaceae bacterium; assembly: GCA_964370525.1. Lineage (GTDB taxonomy): Bacteria > Desulfobacterota > Desulfovibrionia > Desulfovibrionales > Desulfovibrionaceae > CAYJAD01. The sequence continues at coordinate 2,030 of CAYJJP010000018.1, forward strand.
CTGCATGCTGTGAAGGTTTGAGCTGGTTAAAGATGTGGCATTGATCCTTGCACGCATCTAGCTCCGCCAAAAGCTGTGCATCATAATTACCATTAAAAAGGATACCCTGTTCACGCTTTTCTTTTTCTGTCATAATGTTCACCTTGATAATAATTTTATAGGAAATGCTGATTAAGTCCTCCGGAAGAATTAATCAGCGTTTCCAAAAAAGTAAAGCCCGCCATTCTTTCAGTACGGGCTTTACACTTTATATAAATTTGATTTTACTAAAAATCTTTTATTTGCCTCTTTTTTTAGCCAACTCTTCAAGTTTTGCCTTGGCGACTTTCCACTCATTTTGGTCAAGGTAGCCATCTTTATTGCTATCAAAACGCTTAAAAGCTCGTTCAGCACGCTTGGCGCGCTCAGCTTTAATTTGCGAAAATTCTTGGGAGCTGATTTTCCCATCTTTATTGGCATCGAGTTTTTCAAAGAGTTCAAATTTTTCAGCAAAAGAAGGTTGAACACCTACAACTAAAACCATTGCCATAAATAAAAGTGCTTTTTTCATAATAAACCTCTGTTTTGTTAATGTTATAAAATTATGCCTCGTTGGCATGAGTATGATATAAAACATCTTTAACTGGAAAATCTCCGGGTAAAGTGTGGCAAATATGTGGCAAGATAAGTTTATGCTAGATAATCCAAAACAACTTTGCTAAAAACATTTTATGCCAAATAGTTATACCAACGATAGGAATAACCAATGAAAAAAATATATATTGCTGATGATGAAGAGCACATTCGCACTATTGTAAGCTCTTTTTTGCAAAATAGTGGATATGAGGCCATTACCTTTGAAACAGGCGATGCTTTGCTCCAAACTTTTGAAACCGCTCCTGCTGACATGGTAATTCTTGACATCATGATGCCGGGAACTGACGGTATTACTTTGTGTAATACACTACGACAAAAATCTAGTGTTCCCATTGTCATAATTTCTGCCAAAGATACTGAGGTTGATAAAATTACAGGACTTACCATGGGGAGCGATGATTATATTGTAAAGCCATTTTCCCCCATGGAACTGGTCGCTCGTGTGCAATCTATTTTTCGTAGAATTCAATTACATAAAACTAAAGATGATGATATTACTTTACGTTACGGAGATATAGAATTGCTTCCTACTAGGCGAAAATGTTGGATTAATAAGGACGTTGTTGACCTTACTCCTATAGAGTTTGCATTATTATCATACCTAGTACAGCATCAAAAGCGAGCCGTGTCGCGCGATGAGCTTTTAAAGAATGTTTGGAAGTTTAACTTTGATGTTTGCACTCGTGCCATTGATGATGTTTTGAAACGATTACGGAAAAAATTGTCCCATTCCAATGTACATATAAATTCTGTTTGGGGATATGGCTTAGAACTTGAACTTCGTTCAGAATAATTTGTGAGAACTATATGATTTCATTACGAAGAAAAATCACTATACCCTATATATGCACTATTGTATCTATTCCTTTATTCATATTGATTTTATTTAATATTGCCCTTTATTATTTTTCAGCTAAACAAGCCGTAACAGATTTGCGGAATATAACAAATAAAACAACACAAGGCTTTGAATTTTTAGATAAAAGAAAGATTGACAGAGGTAAAGTTATGCTCCTTATTCGAGCAAGAAATCTTTCGTCTTCCTCAGAATTATTTTTATATACACCACAGGGAGAAAGTATAAGTCCTTATTCTTATGTGACAAATACTTCAAAAAATACTGCCATTAAAGAACTTTTATCGCAAAATAGCAATACTCCTATATCTTTTTCTAGAAAACTCTTTCATGAGAGCACTGCCCAAAGTGCCTACAATGCAGCTAAGGAAGAACGTAGCGGAGACATATATACTTTTTGGGAAAAAAGTAAAAAATATCACGCAGTGAAGTTTAGTCTTGTTTTACAAAATACGCCCATGACAGCTTTATTTATATCCAATGGAGATTTTTCTTATAATTTTATATATTTTGCGAATATTATTCTGATAACCGTTTCAGCTATTCTTGTATGTGTAGCTATTTTTATTTCAAAATATGCAGTAAGTAGCATATCTCGCCCCATAGAATATATGACATCCATCGTTGGGAAGGCTAAAAAAGACAGTTTTATTACCCTTGAAAATACTTCTAACATAAAAGAATTGCATGTATTATCACAAAAAATTAATGCCATGAGCAGGGCTGGATATAATTATACTCAAGCCCAAAAAAACTTTTTCCAAAACGCATCACATGAATTGCGCACACCACTTACAAATATTCAAGGTTACGCAGAAGGCATAGAGCATGGCATATTTGCAGATGCTCCCAAATACGCACATACCATAGGGCTTGAAGTAAAAAGGCTATCTAACTTGGTAAATGATATTTTATCATTATCAAGAATTGAAAATAGCTCTTTCCATACTGAATATACCCAAGTTTCTGCACTTAAAGCAGTAGGCAACATACTACAGAATACACAGCAAGTAGCTCAAAAAAAATCCGTTAAAATTGAATTAAAATCTATACTTGATGCTGAAATTTACATCAATGAGGAACTGTTTTATCAATGCGTAAATAATATACTATCTAACGCACTCCGCTATGCAAAAGAGTGTATTTCTATTACAGTTAATGTGGAAAATGATTTTGTAACTATCACCATTGCTGATGACGGAGATGGCATTTCCCCACAAGATAGACCTCATATTTTTGAGAAATTTTATAAGGGCAAAGGCGGTCATTTTGGCCTCGGCTTATCCATTGCTAAGTCTGCCATAGAATGTATGCACGGCACTATTTTTCTAAAAGATACTGCACATGGGACAACTTTTAATATATTACTGCCAAAAAATAACTTAAGGATACACTGATTAATTATTTCTCGGAAAGATCCTGCCTGTGTTGTAAGGATTGGCGTAGTGTTTCTTTATCCATATATTTCACCTCAGAACCCAGTGGCATTCCTTGAGCAAGACGGGTGATTTTGAGTTGAGGGAATTTTTTTTGCACTAAGGTCCGAACGTAAGCGCCGGTGCTATCTGCTTCTAAGGTTGCGCCGAGTGCGAGCACTAGTTCTGTAATTTCACCTTCTTGAAGTCTGGCTAATAATTTTTCAAACTCCAATCCTTCGGTATCTGCTGAGCCGGCTCGCAAAAGTCCGCCCAAGATAAGATATTGTCCTTTATAGATACCGCCTTCTTCCATGGTCAACATGCTATCCCATTCCGACACAAGGCATAGGGTATTTTGCTCACGATTTTGATCACTGCAAACGACGCAGGGATTTTTTTCTGTAAGTCCGCAGCAACGGGAACAAAGATGCAAATTTTCTCGTAAATCGTGTATGGAGCGCCCAAGACGCCGTGTTTCAGATTCCGGCCAGCGCAAGAAAGCCATGGCTATGCGCATGGCTGATTTTGCACCAAGTCCGGGTAAGCGTTGTAGCTGTTCTACTAACGCTCGCAGTGGTTCGGGCAGTTGGCTGTTCATAATAAGTATCCTTTCAAAGTTGCAAAAATAATTTTTTATAAATTCATTATATTTTATTGTTTTTTTTACATCTTCCGGCATTTTGATGCAGCTGTCTCCAAGACATTATCTATGCTGTCATGCCCCATATCCTTGGCTAATTGATAATCAGCATTTCCTATAATTAAATGTGACTATTGCCAATAATCAGCTTTTTGCAGTGAAAGCGTTATCCATTCAAAGTAAGAAAAGTGTGATAATGAAAGCGTTTTGAGGGGATGGGGGGAGTTTGAGGGGGGAAGGCCGACCCAAAGGGCGCCGAAGGCGTAGCCGTTAGGCGAGGAACGAGCCTTACGGATATCGAGAGCAACGCGGAAGCTTTTTGGCTTTGGCAAAAGTTCCCCTTCCCCCCTCAAGAAAAAAAATCAATCAATATATTAATAGATCTTTATATCCTTAGCTTCTCTTGCTTTGAATTTCTTCGGCAATGGAAGCAGGAACTTTTTCGTAGTGATGGAACTGCATGCTGAATGTGGCACGTCCTTGGGTTTTGGAGCGCAAATCGGTTGCATATCCAAACATGGCAGAAAGGGGCACTTGGCAGCGTACGCTTTGTGCGCCGGAGCCACGAGCTTCCATGCCTTGTACACGTCCGCGACGGCCATTGAGGTCGCCCATTACGTCGCCAAGGAATTCTTCAGGTGTAACCACTTCCACATCCATGATGGGTTCGAGCAGTACAGGTCCAGCCTTGGTCATGGCGTCTTTGATAGCCATGGAGCCGGCAACATAGAAGGCTTGTTCGGAGGAGTCCACATCGTGGTAGGAGCCAAAAACGAGATTGACTTTAAGGTCCACGGTGGGGAAGCCGGCGAGTACGCCACTTTTCATAGCGTCTTTAATACCTTTATCGATGGCAGGGATGTATTCTTTTGGAATAACACCACCGGTGATGGAGTTGGTAAACTCATAGCCGCCGGCGGGATTTGGTTCCACTTCAATGACGCAGTGACCGTACTGACCGCGGCCGCCAGATTGTTTGGCGTGTTTCATGTCAGATTTTGAAGGCTTAGAAATGGTTTCGCGATAGGCAACTTGTGGTTTACCAACGTTGGCGTTCACGCTAAATTCGCGCACAAGACGGTCAACAATGATTTCAAGGTGCAATTCGCCCATACCTGCAATGAGGGTTTGGTTGGTTTCTTCGTCGCCTTTTACGCGGAAAGAAGGGTCTTCCTTGGCAAGCTTATTGAGTGCAGCGGAAAGTGCATCACGGTCGCTCTTGGTTTTTGGTTCAATGGCGACTTCGATTACTGGCTCAGGAATATCTAAGGATTCTAGGATAACGGAGCGTTTTTCGTCGCAAAGAGTATCGCCTGTGGAGGCTAGCTTAAGGCCTACGAGGGCAACGATATCACCGGCGCCGGCGCTCTTGATGTCTTCACGCTTATTGGCATGCATTTTGAGGATACGACCAACACGTTCTTTTTTTCCAGTATTGGCATTGAGTACGCTTGTGCCGGATTCTACGGTACCGGAATAGATACGCACGAAGGAAAGGTGACCGATGAAGGGGTCAGAAAAGAGTTTGAATACAAGTCCTGCGAAGGGTTGTTTGTTATCGCATGGGCATTCGATAATTTTTTCTTCATCACGTGGGTCATGCCCTTTCATGGGTGGAATATCGATGGGTGAAGGCAAGTAATCAACTACAGCATCGAGCAATGGTTGTACGCCCATATTACGGAAAGCAGAGCCGCACATAACGGGCACGATGGTGCGATTAATGGTGGCTTTGCGGATGCAAGAAATGATTTCGTCGATGGTTAAATCTTCTCCGCCGAGATATTTTTCCATGAGTGCTTCATCTTCTTCGGCAACGGCTTCAATCATTTCGAAGCGTTTTTCTTCGTAGAGTTCTTGGAGCTCGGCGGGAACAGGTCCAACAACAAATTCAGCGCCTTTGGAAGCTTTATCAAAGGTAATGGCTTCGCCGCGCACAAGGTCAACAACGCCTTCAAACTTATCTTCTTGGCCGATGGGTAGTTGGAGCATGATGGGTTTTGCGCCAAGGCGGTCTACAATCATGTCCACGCAGCGGAAGAAGTTTGCGCCGATGCGATCCATTTTGTTTACAAAGCAAATACGGGGTACGCCGTAGCGATCAGCTTGGCGCCATACGGTTTCTGATTGTGGTTCTACGCCGGCAACGGCATCAAATACACAAACAGCGCCGTCAAGGACGCGCAAGGAACGTTCTACTTCGATGGTGAAGTCAACGTGTCCCGGAGTATCAATGATGTTGATGCGGCAATCTTTCCAGAAACAAGTAGTTGCAGCAGAAGTAATAGTTATGCCGCGTTCTTGTTCTTGCTCCATCCAGTCCATGGTGGATTCGCCATCGTGGGTTTCGCCAATTTTGTGTGAAACACCGGTATAAAATAAAATGCGCTCGGTGGTGGTGGTTTTTCCGGCATCAATGTGTGCCATGATACCGATATTACGTTGTTTATCGCTAGCAACTAAAGTTGACATATTCTATTCTCCTGAAAAATTACTGACTACAGCAATAAAAATTCGTGACCGTACCAAGGTTTTCATGACCATGATACGGTAAGTGTATTATTTAATCGTTTAAAATTCCTCATGAAAATTCATGGGGGACAAACTGTTCATAAAGGGGTAAGATACAAGCAAGTTAAACAATCCAAGTCGAGGCGTATATAAAGAAATACATAAGCAGTTTGGATTGTTTAACTGACGCATTAGATAGCCCTTTTGGGACAGTTGATTACCAGCGATAGTGGGCAAAGGCCTTATTCGCTTCGGCCATACGGTGTGTATCTTCACGCTTTTTCACAGCGCCGCCACGACCGTTGAAGGCATCTAAGAGCTCTGCGGAAAGCTTGGCAGTCATGCCTTTTTCACCGCGTGAACGTGCATAATTTATAAGCCAGCGAATGGATAATGATACCTGACGATCCGGGCGCACTTCCATGGGCACTTGATAGGTAGCTCCGCCTACTCTGCGGGCTTTAACTTCAAGATGTGGCTTGACATTTTCAAGCGCTTTTTCGAAGGCACGCATGGCTTCTTCACCGGATTTTTCGGCAAGGCTTTCAAGAGCGGAATAAAAAATTTTCTCAGCGGCGCCTTTTTTTCCGTCATACATAAGACGGTTGACAAATTTTGTTACAAGGCGGCTGTTATACAATGGATCAGGTAGTATTTCCCTTTTGGGAATGGGACCTTTACGGGGCATGATAAACTCCTTACATGCGCATTACGCCAGCGTCACCAGCCCTGGCTCTTTTGAGCAAGCACAACTTCAGATTTTTAAATGATAAGCTTAACAATCAACAAGTAATTGAAGCTTATTTATTTGTGAAGTCAGCTCTTTCGCTTAAAAAGAGCATGGCAAACGCTTCCGTAAGTTAATATTATTTAGGACGCTTAGCGCCGTATTTTGAACGAGCCTGACGACGGTCGGCAACGCCTGCCGTATCAAGGGTACCACGAACGATGTGATAACGCACACCGGGTAAGTCTTTTACACGACCACCGCGAATCATAACCACGGAGTGTTCTTGTAAGTTGTGACCTTCACCGGGAATGTAGGCTGTCACTTCAATGCCATTGGTAAGGCGCACACGAGCTACTTTACGCAATGCAGAGTTTGGCTTTTTGGGTGTAGTTGTATAAACACGAGTACACACACCACGACGTTGTGGGCATGCCTGCAAAGCAGGGGTTTTCTTGCGTTTTACGACCACTTTCCGCTCTTTGCGGATAAGCTGATTAATTGTAGGCATAATTTCCTCCATAAAAATTAAGGCAAATGCACAAACTGCTGTACATTTCCTACGGGATGAAATTCATAGACTTTTTATAGGCATGTTGTCAAGCATTGTCTTTCATTTTAGAAAATTTTTATGTAAAGCACAAGACTAGCGTTCGTTACTACCTGTAATAACATAAAAAATTATTTTTTTTCCGATCTCACTATTTTGAGGGGTATTTTACACTTGTCAACGGCACAAGTCTAGGTTAAGAATTGTAATGTATGTGTTCAATTTGTAAGTCACATATACATTTATTTTTCCTATTACTTCAGGGAGCACATAGTGGTAAAGGTACTCATAGTTGATGATTCTCTCTTCATGCGTAAAGCCATAAAGCATATTCTCGACACCGATAAAGACATCGAAGTTGTTGGAATGGCAAACAATGGTTTGGATGCTCTTGAAAAGCTAAAAACCTTAGATCCCGATGTTATAACACTTGATGTGGAAATGCCTCGCATGGATGGATTGACAGCTTTGAAAGAAATTATGAAAACAAAGCCAACCCCTACTATAATGGTAAGCTCTCTTACCGAAGAAGGAGCAGAAACAACACTGAAAGCTTTGGAAGCAGGAGCTCTTGACTTTCTCCCAAAATCCAAAAGCACCGAACAAATGTTTGCTCCGGATCTTACCCGCAGAATAAAGCTCATAGCACGCAAAAAAGCTCTGTTGCAATTGCGCTTTGGTATGAAAAAAAATCAGCCAAAATCTTCATTGACCTCCGGCACCGCAGCAAAGGGGGGAACGTTTGCCCTTTGCAAGGGAATGCGCGATATAGTAGCCATTGGCGTTTCCACAGGGGGGCCTCCCGCTGTACAAAAGCTACTTTCTGCTTTGCCGGAAAATTTTCCTGCTACAATATTAATAGCTCAGCATATGCCAGCAGCTTTTACGGGCCCTTTTGCTAAAAGGCTTGACTCTACCAGTAAAATATCCGTTTCAGAAGCTATTAACGGCGAACGACCTAAGAACGGTCATGCCTATATTTGCCCGGGCGGTAAGCATTTGCGCTTACGCATGAAGGGGCCTTTGCCGGAGCTTGTGGTTTCTGAAGATCCACGCGAAGCCCTCTATAAGCCGTCGGCAACGGAGCTTATGCATTCAGTGGCTGAATGTATGCCACGAAGATCCATCGGACTTATTTTAACAGGAATGGGTAGCGACGGACTTGAAGGTATTCGCGCCTTAAAACAAAAAGGCGGATATATTATGGCGCAAAACGAATCATCCTGCGTTGTCTATGGCATGCCAAAAGCCATAGTAGATGCAAATCTTTCGGATCACACATTAGATATTGACAACATTGCCAATGCCTTAATCACAGCCGTAAAGGGCTAATGCTCAAAGGGGTTATTTAATGAGCTTAACACAAAAAAACGCAAAAATTTTAGAAGACTTGCAAAGCACCGACGATGACATCGTAAGAAGTGCTGCGTTTACCGCCGGAGATGAAGGCCTCACCGATGCCATTGTTTTTTTGAGTAAACACATTCAAAGTCGTAACATAGGCGTGCAAGAAGCAGCAGAATATGCCTTGCGCAAAATTCGTGGTTCAAAGACCATTCAAATGATGCTCCCCTTCTTAAGCAGTGAAGACTCTTCTTTGCGCAATGTTTCTATGGATATTTTGCGAGAAATCGGCGGTGATGACGTTGGCGCTCTTCAACCTCTTTTACGTAGCCAGGACTCAGATTTACGCATTTTTATGGCCGACATCCTCGGACACAGTAAAAGTAAACTTGCAGTGCAACCACTGTGCGAAGCCTTACTCAAAGACCCTGAAGTAAATGTCCGTTACCAAGCGGCCATGAGCCTTGGAAACCTTGCCTTTCCTGAAGCAGCAGACGCTCTTCACCAAGCCATGCATGATGAAGAATGGGTGCAATTTTCCGTGGTTGAAGCTCTCACAAAAATCCGCGCCGACAGCGCAATCAACACCTTAGTACAATCGCTAAGTAGTTGCTCCCCCTTAGTTGCCTCAGTGATTATTGACGCCCTTGGAGAGCTTAAAAACATTAAAGCCGTCCCCTTATTACTCAAGTTCATCGAAAAGGCTCCGGAGGTTTTGCGCCATAAAACAGTCAAAGCCATTGTACAAATTCTTGGCGCCGACTCTTTATGTCTTATCTCCGAACAAGAGCAGGTTAAATTCCGCACCTACCTCGAAGAAGCATTAAGCGATGAAGATGAAGATGTCTTGCAAATTGCTCTTACTGGTTTGTCCGTTGTTGGCAATGACAGCGCTTCACAAGCCATTATGCAGCTTCTGGAAAAATTGTGTGGCGACGCTGACAGCGATGTCTATCAAACCGCACTTCACGCCTTGGCAAGTATTGGCTGCAATGATGCTTTTTTATCCTTCCTCACTGCAGACAAGCCTGCCGTTGCAAACCTTGCCATCTCTGCAGCCCTGCTCATGCCGCACGGTGATTGCTTAGAAAGAATACAAGAAATTTTTTGGGGCTTAGAACGTGACGGGCAACGCATGGCATCAAAATATTTGGCAGAATACGCCGGAGAAAAAGAAGCTCCGTTTATGCTTGAGGTTTTGGAAAAAAATACCGATGAAGATGTCATAAAAAGCGCCATTGCCTGCCTTGGAATAAAACTTGGTTACGAAAAAGCAGAGGATTTAATATTTAAACATCTTGAGCATGAATATACCGATGTTAAAGAAGTGGCGCTTGAGGCTTGCATTAATTTACACACAGCAACCCTTACAAAACACTTTTTAAGCTGGCTCAATGACGGCAACGAAGAACAAAGGATGATGGCAGTCTATGCATTGGCAGCCTTTGGATTTAATGAAAACTTTTCTGCAATAAAACGTGCGCTTGATGATGAAAGTGCGTCGGTAAGACAGATAGCTGTGGAAGCATTTACCCAGCCAAATGTCAGCTTACATGAACACATCGACACACTTCTTGCCAAGCTTAACGACGAATCCCCTGAAGTACGCACTTCTGTCATTGACGTACTTGGCGCATTTGACGATAGTATTGCTACTCCGCATTTACTCAGTGCGCTCAACGATAGCAACGAATGGGTATGCATACGCGCCATGGAAGCTTTAAGCGAGCTTCAACTTGACGAGGATTTAGTAATTACCTTGCTTGCGCGTGTTAAGAATTCCTCCCCTATGATAACCATTAAGACTATAGAAATTTTGGCAAAAATTGGCGGAGAAACAGCTTTTAAAGCGCTCATTGATATGATGCAAAGCGATATTGTAGAAATTCAACAGGCAGCTACAGAAGCTATCACAAAAATCAAGGCAGGCTAACTATGTCCTCATTATTCAAACGGCCCACATCGCCCTTTAAGCAAGAATTGAAGATTTCTGATGAAGAATTCATTCAATTACGCGACTTTATTTACCAGCAATGTGGTATTTTTATAGCTGAAAACCGCAAATATCTTGTGGAAAATCGTTTAAGTAACCGAATTAAAGAATTAAAACTTAAATCATATTCCGAATACTACAATTTTTTGCGATTTGATGCCAGCAAGAAAACAGAACTCAATAGGCTTTTTGAAGTGGTGACTACCAACGAAACAAGTTTTTTCCGTAATCCGCCACAGCTTAAAGTGTTTCAAAACACCATTATGAAACAAACCATTGATGAATGTAGAAAACTTGGAAAAAAACGTTTGCGCATTTGGTCTGCCGGTTGTTCCACCGGAGAAGAACCCTATACCATTGCCATAATTTTACATGAAATTTTGAAAACGGAAATATCTAGCTGGGATATTAAAATCACAGCCAACGACCTTTCTGAAGCTGTGCTTAATGCTGCTCGTCAAGGCAAATACTCAGAATATAGCCTTCGCACAACGCCTAAGGATATTGTATCAAAATATTTCATGGAAAGGGATAAAGTATATACCGTTGCTCCTAATGTGAAACGCCTTGTAAGCTTTGGGCAAATTAATCTTAACGATAAAATGCAGCTTTCGCGTGTGGAAAAATCGCATGCTGTTTTTTGCCGAAATGTAATTATTTACTTTGACAACGATATGAAAAAACGGGTTATTAACGCCTTTTACGACAACCTCCTCCCGGGTGGAACATTGTCCATAGGCCATTCAGAATCGTTACACAATATTAGTCGTGCTTTTGCACCGGAGCACTATACAGGCATAATCGTTTACCGCAAAAAAGCATGATGAGTGGCGCATGAATGCTAATAATGGGGCGCTAGGAAAAATTTTGGCCATTGCCAATCAGAAAGGGGGCGTTGGAAAAACAACAACGACGCTCACCCTAGGTAGTGCCCTTGCAAAAAAAGGAAAGAAGATACTTATTCTTGATTTAGATCCGCACGCATGCGCATCTTTACACATGAAATTGTATCCGGAAGAGCAAGAAGTAACTCTCCATGACCTTTTACTTGCAAATTCAAATTATTGGCCGGGCATTTGGCAAAAACTCATCAAACCGGTAGATGAAGACGGCATTTATTTTGCTGCCGGTAGCATACGGCTATCAGAATTAGAGCTTGATTTTCAAGAACGTAAAGGCAAGGGTATGGTTCTTGCCACAGCCCTGGAGCATGTTAGGCAACAGTTTGATTTCATACTACTTGACTGTCCGCCTCACGTGGGTATTATATTAGTAAATGCGCTTGTGGCCTCTCATTTATTGATAATTCCAATTCAAACTGATTTTTTAGCATTACACGGACTTAAGCTTTTATTTGACACATTGCGCACATTAAATAAGGTTTTGCCAAGATCCATACGCTATAAGGCATTGCCCACGATGTACGATAAAAGAGCACGAGCTTGCACAAAGGTGCTTGAGCTTATGCGCAACAAAATGGGAACAGCCATGTTTAGCACAGTCATTGGGGTGGATACGCGTTTTCGCGAAGCAAGCGCCCTTGGGACAAGTATTTATCATATAGCCCCGGACTCTCGCGGAGCCTTGGCTTATGATGCATTGAGTGAAGAGGTCTTGCAACTATGGTAAAAACACCGGAACAGTACTTTGAGGAGCAAGATTTTAATCTGCCCTCACAAAATGAGACGGATGATCAAAAAACACAAGGTTTAGCGGGCGAAAGCAATTTCACTCCGGCAGAACAAGCTTTTTTACAAAAATATGTGGGTATTGAAGGCGCAAAGTCCATGGGGCTTGACCTTTCGGACGTTGATTATGATTTGAGCCAAAACATACCACAAATACCGCCTATCGAAGAGGAATTAAAACATTTGCCCAGTTTGCAACTGATTTTTTTCCAGGTGCAAGGAAAAACCTTCACTATTCCCATAGAAGCGGTAACTGAGGCAATACGCTATATACCCATAGTTCGTTTGCCAAAAACACCTGGATTTATTGCCGGTGTGATAAACTTGAGGGGCAGGGTAACACCTGTACTTATATTAGAAAAACTTATTTGCAGCTCTGCAAATACAGCGTTTAACCATGGAAACTTTATAATTGTCTGCCAACGCAAAGGGATACAATTTGGCATGATTGTCGATCGCATAGACGATATGTTTTTTGTCGAACAAAAACGCATCTCTTGGAATGTCGAATCGGAAATTGGTGCGCAAATCGAATGCATTTGTGGCATAATCGAGCACGAAAAAAAAATATTTGGTATTGTTTCTATTGATAAAATAATTAACCACGTTCTAGAAGTTAGAGGTTAGGTATGAGTAAACACATTATGGTTGTAGATGATTCAAAAACTATCCGCAATCTTCTTGCTTTTGTTATGAAAGCTGAAGGCTTCAAGGTCACAACCGCTGAAGACGGTCTTGACGGTCTTGAGCAACTTTATAATGGAGCCAAAGTAGATTTAATTATCTCAGACATCAATATGCCGCGCATGGATGGCTTTACCTTTATAAAAACTTTGCGCGAACAAGAAGCGTATAAAGATACGCCAATTATCGTTTTGTCCACCGAAGGACAACAAAAAGACATCCAAAAAGGAATGAGTTTTGGCGCAAACTTATATATGATTAAACCTGCCCAACCAGAAAAAATGGTTCGAAACATAAAGATGTTGCTCGGATAGCCGATAAGTCAAATTGTAGTCAGATATATAAGCTGTTTTATCACTATAATTTTAGCAGCAAGGGTGTGTTATGAGCCAAGACTTTATGGATGCTGAGATATTTACCGACTTTATTATTGAAGCTCGCGAACATCTTGAAACTATTGAACCAAATTTGTTGGTACTGGAAAAAAGCCCAGACGATCTTGATTTAATCAACGAGATTTTTCGCCCCATGCACTCGCTTAAGGGAGCGTCGGGTTTTCTTGGCCTAAACAGGATAAACCAATTAGCACATAGATGCGAAAATATCCTTGATGCCGTGAGACATGCGAAAATGGCGCTGACCTCCGGGATTATGGACATAATTTTAGCATCTACAGATGCTTTGCGCCAAATGCTCGACGTGCTTGAAAGTAGCAGCACCGATGAAGGTGTGCCCATTGAGGATTTAATCTCCGAAATAGATACCCTCATGGACAATAAAGGGGAAATGCCGGCTACCGTTGAAGCAGAACCTGTTCAAGAAAGCGTTGTAGATGTTGAAGAAGTTGCAACACCTAGCGCCGAAGAAGTCGCTGAGCCAATTTCACAAGACACACAGGATGAACAAGCTGAACCTGCCAAACCTGTGCTGAAAAAAAGTGATAAAAGCCCAAAACAGTGGATTGCGGCTTTTCCTCTCTTGCCCGAATACAAACTTACTGCATTCGGTGAAGGACACTTAAAAGATTTTATTGACGAATCACAAGAAATTGTCGCAAACTTAAACGACGGTCTTTTAAGTCTTGAGCATGACGGCGAAGGACAAGAAGAACTCATCAATGACCTATTCCGCTTTTTCCATAACCTTAAAGGAAATAGCGGTATTATCGGCTATGAGCAAATAAACCAATTGACCCACGAAGCAGAAACAGTACTCAACAATATGCGGCGCGGTGAAGTAAAACCAAGCCCTGAACTTGTTGACTTACTGCTCTTTGTTGTTGATATCATAGAAATTCTAATACAAGCCATCGATGCATCCAGCGGTACAGCACGTCCTCCGGACACAAGCCAAGTGCTACATCAACTGCAAGTAGCCCTTGCAGGCGGCCCCGTTATGCTTCCGCCAAGTATGTACCAAGAAGTTTCCGCAGATGAGGCAAACGACGAACCAGCTGCTGCGAAAAACGACTCTGAACAAACTAAGCAAGAAAAAGCCCCAGTCACCGTCACACCGCCGGAAGTTATTCCCGTAGGACTTGACGATGATGATGCGCAAATGTTTAAAAGCACCGTTACTCAACAATTTGAGATTGTTCGCTCTTGCATGGAAACACTGCAAAATGACAGCGATCACGCACCTTCAAAGGATGCCATTTATCGTTGCCTTATTGCCATCAAAAATGCCGCTTCCTTTGTGGATTTAAATGACATTAAATTGTACAGTGAACGCACAGCCGGTATTGTGGACTCAGCGCGTAATTCTGACATGGATTTCTCATTGCTCTTAGATATGCTCGCTCAAGAAGTCGAAATCCTGAAGGACATGGTCAACAAAGAGCTGGATAACTTTGCCGCACAAGCAAGCGCCGCTACGCCAAGTGAAACAACCCCAAGCACAGAAGAAAAAACTCCGGAAGCAAAGGCAGCCCCGGCAGAAGCTGTAGCAATTGAAAAAGCTAAAGAAAGCCCAGCACCAGCTGCCGCACCAGCCGCTACGCCTGCACCCGCTGCGACACCAACTGCCGCACCAGCCGCTAAAGCAGCTCCTGCAGCAAAACCAGCAGCAGCAAAACCGGCAGCAGCAGCTCCGGAAGCCGCTAAACCAGCATCTTCCACCATTCGTGTTGACCATGAAAAGCTTGACCACCTTATGAATCTCATTGGTGAGCTAATCATCAACCGAAATCGCTATACGCTCATTGCACGCCATCTCGAAGAAGCTCACTCCGACGCTGATATTTCACACGTCGCTCAGAGCCTTTCAGAAACAACATACGCAATGGCTAGAATTTCCGACGACTTACAAGATACCATTATGAAAGTACGCATGGTTCCTGTAGCCTCGGTTTTCTCTCGCTTCCCACGCTTAGTCCGTGACCTATCACGCAAAAGCGGCAAGGAAGTAGATCTCGTGCTCGAAGGCGAAGAAACAGAACTCGATAAGAGCGTTGTGGAAGTTATAGGCGATCCCCTCGTTCACCTTATTCGTAACTCCGTCGACCACGGTATCGAATCCGCCGACGAACGCATTGCAAAAGGTAAACCACCAAAAGGTAAGGTTGTCCTACGCGCCTTCCACAAAGGTAACTCCGTCGCCATTGAAATCGAAGACGATGGCAAGGGTATTGATCCCGATAAGATGCGCGAAGTCGCCATCCGTAAAGAAATCATCACCCCAGAAGATGCCAAAATGCTCGACGACCGCGAAGCACTCGAACTCATCTTTGCACCCGGATTCTCATCCGCTGAAGTCATCACAGATATTTCAGGACGTGGCGTGGGCATGGACGTTGTGCGCACGAATATCAAAAACCTCAAAGGTAGCGTGAACATATCCTCAGAAATCGGCAAAGGCACCCGCTTCACCCTACTCCTACCACTCACACTGGCCATTATCGATGCCCTCATGGTCACCGTAGCCGACGAAATGTTTGCCATCCCCTTGGACTCCGTTTCCGAAACTACAAAAATCGATGCCGACCTACTCACCGATATTAACGGACGCAAAGCACTCACCTTGCGCGGAGAAGTCCTCGGTATCATTGAACTAGCTGAAATACTCAACCTCCCACAGCCCGAAGAAGAACCGGAAATGCTCTCCGTCGTAGTCATACACGACAACGGACGCAGGCTTGGCATCGTGGTTGACTCACTACTCGAACGACAAGAAGTAGTTATCAAACCACTAGGCTCATACCTCGGTGACCTGAAAGGTATCTCCGGCGCCACCATCATGGGAGACGGCTCCGTCATACTTATCCTCGATCCACACGAAATCTATACCGTATCAACATCTAAAGCTACCATGCCTTAATAATGATAATGATACGCTAAAATAAATGCATTACTTTCTTGGGGAAAACCTTTTGTGAACAAAAGGTTCTTCCCCAAACCCCT
>CAYJJP010000019.1:0-18466 GCA_964370525.1 uncultured Desulfovibrionaceae bacterium
ATTGTCTATTTTCATCATAAAACCTCCAAAATTTTATCAGGATAATGAAATCCATAAATTATTGTACCAAATTCATGCTCAACAGTAAGCACTTAGCACTCACCTTCACCAAACCAGTCGGACAGCTTTGTAGCAGCTTTCGCCTTCACGTCGGCATCAATATACATGGCAGCAGCCCCCAAAGCCGCAGCTAAAATTCCTATGTCATCGCTAAAACCCACAATGGGGGTTATGTCGGGGATGATGTCAATGGGACTGATGAAATAGCCTAACGCCGCATAAATTATGGCCTTGGTTTTCATAGGTAAGTCAGGATTATCTAGTGCATAATAGAGCAAAAGTGCAGTGCGTATCCCTTCACATCCTACTTTTTTGGCAAAGCCCTTTATTTTTTCCCAAAAGCTATCTTCGTTGTAATCTTCAGCGTATGCTTTTGCTTGTTCTAGGTCATTATTATTCATAAATTACCTCATATTTTTATATATTTACTATTGCACCATTAGCAGTGCTTCATGTCCACAATCACGACAAATCACTCGAACTTGACCTTGCAAAGGTGTCAGTCGAACAAAACTACTCATTGCACCAAGAATTCCTGTTTGCCCATGTATTTCTGTATTGTCAGAATTACATTTTACGCAAGAAATTTTAGGGCTTGCAAGTATATTTTTCAGCATAGAAATCCTTAGCGTTAGAATTTTTCATTGGAAATCATTGTTGCTTCAATTCCAAAACTACGCACCCACGCCATCAACTCAGGTTCGCTGCGGGTGATGATGTGCAAAATCAATCCGCCGTCGGCTAGTTCTTCTATCTTTTGTTCGCTTGCCCAAATTCTTTCACGCACGTAGTCGGCGGCTTTGCCGGCTGCAAAGCGTATGGAAAATGCTTTTGGTTCGTGCCATGGGAGCCCGAAGCTTTGTGTGTCAATCTCTGGGAATTGCAATGTAAAAGATCGTTCCAACAATATCACATCGACAGTGCGGTGGATGGCAAAATTCAAGAAGTGTTTTTCGTGCAAGAAATCTTCTGTAAGTGTAGCACCAAGCACATAAAGGGCGTTATTCATTGCCACAATTTTATTGGGAGCAAAGCGGTGTTCTTTGACTGTATCTTTGCCGCAAGCTTTATATTTGAGCAGGCAAATTCTTTTATCTTCAATGGCTTGTGTAAGCTTTTCAATGTTAGCAAAGTGCGGCGTGTAATCAATTTTCCCTTTGCTGCAAAATGTGTATTGCTTGCCCTGCACCTTTTCTCGCTCGGCATAATCGTGGTCAGCCATGAGCACCGAAAGATTGAAGAGCGTATCATCAATACGTTGTAGCACCTCAGTCGGAAGGATGGATTCTGCAAGGTCACGGCAAATGGCAAGATGGCGTAATTCTTCAAATTCTAGTCCCAAACGTGAACGGGAGATGCTTTTAATCTGATACCATTTCTTGCGCTGGTCAATACCTGTCTCAAGGCTGATGCCCACCACGCTTTCAATTTCACTCATGAGCCGGATGATGGTCTGCGGTGAACAGTGCAGTTCTTCGGCTAGGTCAAGCTGAAAATGCTTGCGCCCGTCCAGCATGAGTTTACGAAATAACCGGAGTAATTTTTCACCGGCACTGGCATCTATATCTTTTTTAATGGGCATGATAAATTCCAAGGTAGTTAATTGTAACTATCTGTGTTTTTGTGCTTTTCTATATATGACGAGTAATTGACAAAAGCATTCAAAAACTGTCACTCCATAAATATTTTTCGGCAGACTGTCAAGCATAATACACAATAAAATTTATAGCTATTCTGTTTATTGCTTGCAATCATTGAACGATATTTTTTTTCTAGCTGTTCAAAGACTTTTTACAACGAAACCGAACAACCTTTCCAAGAAAAGCACACTACATCAATGTCATTCCAAAACACGGAATGTTGAGAAATATTTTTAATTTTTTTTATGCGTAAAGCTGCAAGGGATGACAGATACAATTGAGCATATGGAACTATACAAAACTTGTATTATTAGGTCAATATTAAGATTATTAGTCCTATTGAGGCAAGGCAAATACTCACGTAAAGTATTGACAAAAAAGTGAGTGCGCCATGTCAGAAAGATCAGAAAAAAACATCACAACAATTGTTGGTGAAAATATAACCGCACAGCGCAAGAGGCTTGGCATAAGCCAGAAAGACCTTGCCGCACGCCTTGGAATCACCGTGGATGCCATGGTACGCATGGAAAAAGGACGTATAGCACCAAAAATGAGTCGATTGCAGGATATTGCTGACAATTTACAATGTTCTGTGGCTTTTCTGTTCATAAGAGAAACTGACATGCCCGATGAGTTTGCTAAACAGATTTCAGACATATTGAAGCCCCTGCCCACTGAAGGGCAAGAGGCTTTGCTTGATTTGATGACAGTGACAGCGAAGTTAATGCAGGGGAAAATGACTAAATAAATTGAATAAATTGTATTTTTATCACAAAGTTATCCTCCATAGAAAAAGGAAAAAGATGTTTTGGCATTAGACAATTTTTTTTTACTTTGTCAAGCAAGGTATGATAGGTATTTCTTACAAAGTTTTGTTATCACTGTATTTAACCCAATCTTCTACAATCGTCTCCCAATTTATATTACGCTCACTCTCTAACGTCCATACATCCCAAAAGTCTGGGTCATCAGACTCTGGGCGATGTTCTGTAGAAAGATTATTAACTTCAATAAGAACAGGTACTTTTGCTGAAATTCCTAATAGTATACAGTGTCGAGTAGGTAAACTTGGTAATTCTTTCAACAATCCCCTAGCTGTATCAGGAACAAGCCGATTTATGAGTTCTTGGTCTCTGTCATTAGTAATTCGGTGCAATAAAAAGGAATTACATTGTGACAATACCGTTTCTGACAGTTCAGACGGCCTTTGAGACGAGAGTACAAGGCCTAAACCAAATTTTCTACCTTCTCTTGCAATCCGTTCAAAAGCAGTTCGACACATATCTGCAGGGTTTGGTATATCATCGCCTTGAAGACGTTTTTTAGAAATAAATGTATGGGCTTCCTCTAACACCAGTACTGTGGGGAGATTTTTATGTTCTTTCTTCCTATACCGTTGTAATGCCTCAAAAATCAATCTTGATGCTACTGCAATAACAAGGTGTAATATTTCATAAGGCACAAGTGACAAGTCAATAACTGTAATAGGGCCATTTACGCCATTATTTGCACCAATATGATTCTCAAGCCAGTCTTTTAAGGTAGGAGGATTTTGTGGATTAATAACATTTTTCATTCGAGTATCTGCAAGTAGTGCATCTATTCGCATAAGAAGTGTAGAAAGAAATTGCGAAATAGAACCTCCCTCTTGAAAAGCAAGAATTTGAAGGTAGCTTGACAAATTTTCTATATCAAAACGCACAGGCAAATCTTCATTTACGCAGTCCTTATATATATCTTTTGGAAGTACAGCATAAATAGTATCTATTTTTTCAGTTAATTGTAGTAATGTTGTGGCTGAAAAATCACGGAAATAGCCATTTCTCTTGTCATGTTTAGCAATTATTGCTTCGAGGTGTTCGTTTAAGTCTTGAATCAAACTTAGTAGTTCTTGTTCATTTAAATAACCTTTCCAGTAAGATATGTCTTCTTCAAAAGCAGCTAGTTGTTCTCCTACGCTATTACTTTCTTTGAAGCCTATAGCTCCAACCCCCATAAAACGCATTAAAAATGCTTCCATTGTGCGGCATCGAATTCGTATTTTTGCTTTAATGTCAAGAGTATTGATAAGTGTTCCCGAACGTAATTCTCTCAAGGCCGTTTGCAATAAAGGTCGCTGTGTTTTTGGCGCAGCCTGAGCAACTGAAGCCCATTCTGAATTATTCCACATCCATGCTGGAATAGTAAAATTACCGGTTTCACCTTCTGGGTTTACGGAGAACACACGACACTTAACTCCCATATCTTGAAAACATTTTGAGTATTCTCCATTGGGGTCAAGCACGATAAATCTTGCATTTGGTGATTGATGTGGTTGCTCTTTATTTGTCTGGATATGTTCTTGTGCTGACTCGATTGACGAACGTATCAAGGAGGCTAGCGTACACGATTTTCCGCTTCCTGTATTGCCTAAAATAGCTAAGTGTCTTCCAAATAATTTGTCTGGGTCGACAGCGATATGAGCGTCATAAGCACTTGGGCAAGTGCCCAGTTTAATGCGGCTATCCGTGTCACATCCTGTTACGATTGCAATAGTTTGTTCATGAGTTGGGATTATAACACTATCACCTACGGATGGGAAACTTTTAACCCCTCGTTCAAAACTATATTTGCCTTTTTTTAACAATAAAGTGCCTATAGGATTAACAACAAGCTTGCGTAGGGGAAAAGGTAAATCAATCAGTCCAAAATCTTTTAACCCCTGCCTTTTAGGATATGCAGAACGCTCAACTCCTAACCACACTACTATACCAACCACCGCTCCCATTTCATTAGGGAGTAAAACATAGCTATTGATTTTAGGAAATGTAGTTGGAACTCCAGTATTCAACGCCGTATTGCGTGGTGCATCTATATCAAGCAGAACTTTAATTTCATCTGGCGCAACACTTTCTACCGTGCCAATCGTTCGGCTATGTGCGAAATTGGGGATGTCATACGTCTCTCCAGGCTTCATTATTTGTATCAGATGAATTTTCGCTATTAACCACATCAGCAGTCGCAGAAAGTTGCTCTGTGCCGTCTGTTCTTACATCCGGCTTTCCTTCTCGATTTCTTAGTAGCTCTGTTTGACGCATGGTAATTTTGTCAATAGCAGGTTTTGGTAGATAATTTTCAACAAGTGTTGTCATATCGCCAAAATGGTCACCAATTAGTAACGTCATTTGGGCTTTACGTCCAATATCTTTGATGAATTTTTTGATTCTGCCACTTGTGTCATTAAAAGCAATAATAACAAGATGGGTTGAAGGAATAGTAAGCATGTCAGCTATAGTGCGGTTAATATGTTCATCGCCAAAACCGTAGCCATATGTCACTAACACAGAATTTGGCCTACAAATTGCCGCAGCATAGTCCCTGAATAACTCTACATACGGATATTCAGAAGTTTCTCTGTCCTTTGCAGCATTGGGATAAATCATTATTGTATCAGCAGAGTCATTATTAATCGCAGGATGGTTATGGTCTGGGCCAAAAGGTAGTCCAACTTTTCGCACATAACCATTCCTATATTGCCAATCAAGTGAACCATGAAGTTTTGTAAATCTCACTACTCCCTCTAAATAGCGAGGTTCGCCACGAATGCCCGGAGGATTATAGTGCATGTCAATGTCTAATCGCGAAGAGCGAAAAATAGGCTCTAAACTGCCAACAAAGCGGTCAAGTAGATGAAGCCCTGCTAAATCAGCACCATACTCAATTAAACGGTCATAATTTGTGGTAAAAATATTAAGTCGTTCTCGACTTGCGGTTCTGCTAGAAAAGCTTAAAAGAAAAGATACTAAGACTATTATAGTGTCTGTATCATCATTTTCAGGTGGTGCATCGATATTTTCAGGAGTGTTAACTAAAGCCTTAGTAGCAATTTTTTCAACTGAACTTTTAATACCTCGCTCTGTTTCTGCAATGCTTTCAAGGAAATTTTGTATAAGTTGCGATAAGGCAGATTTGATTTCATCCGCTTTAGGGTCGCCTAAAATTTCTAATCCTTGTGCTAGAATATTAGCTACACGAATTTGGTCTTCAATATTACCTTCCCCACGTCCCATCTTTTCAGCGGCATCATTTGCGGCTTTTTTCAGTTTATCTTGATGCGGAAAACCTTCATAGTTCGGAATCATTCCTGCGGATGAAGCTCCTGCCTTAAATGCTACTGCTGTTGTGAAACCACTCCCCAACAATAATGCTAAGTGTTCACTTTGAAAAACCGCAGAAAGCCATGGTTCAATAAGTTTTTTTTGAGCATCAATATTTTTTTTGGGTTCAGAAACATCATAATTTTCATTGGTTCCGATTTTACATACATGATTTCCCCAATTCATACATTGCTCCTTACTCAATAGATATTTTACCACGGCTCACTAAGCTTATTCACAATATCTCTGCGTGATAGCACAGAGGCACATCGTTCCCATAAATGGGCTTCCGGGTCTACAGTACCCCGATATTTCACAGAGAATGCGTTTTGTGCTTTTTCTCGTTCGTGCATGTACTCATTCATGCGTTTTTTGAGTTCTTCTTCGTCAGAAATCCATTTGTCATCTATAGTGTCGGGAATGCTGCCAAAAATATCATAGGTATCACGCAATCGTTCTGATAACACATTGTAGATTTTTTCGTCCTGCGTGTCACTATAAACAAGATTGAGCATGTCCACAAACTTTCGAACTTGCCCAAAGCGTTTTATGCGTCCTAATCTTTGCTCAAGGCGCGATGGATTCCACGGGAGGTCAATGTTTATAAGTGTTCCCAATGTTTGGAGGTTTAACCCTTCGCAAGCAGCATCGGTAGCAACCACAAGTCTAATCTCACGAGTTCTCACAGAACTTTTAATGACCTCACGTTCAACGCTGTTGCATTCTTCATTCCTAAAAAGGCTACTTTTTCCTGCGCCGGCATATACTGCAATCACTTCGTTTGTGAACACCTTAGCAAGTTCTCTGGCAATCCATTCTGCCGTATCATAATACTGGCTAAAGATAATACAGCCATGCTCAAGCCATGTTTTTCCGTCCGTTCTAAAGTCTGTCAAAAACCATTTCACGGTATTAAGCTTTGAGTCTACCGCCTCTGGGCGTGAGAGTTGTCTTTCAATTTCTTTGAGGCATTCAACTTCTGCCGGTGTCATTTCCGACAAAATATGTTCCACGTTTTCAATGCCGTCTTTATCTTCGTCTTCATTGGAGAGAGAATGTTTGAGCATTTTTTGTGCGGTACTCAAACCTGAAGCAAAACTTGAGCATATACGCTGTAGCATGAGCGATTTCATAAAACCGCCAGCTTTTGTCCTTTGCTGTAGCAAGGAGCTGAACTTTTCCGCTTGTTCATAAGCCACTTGGAAGGGCGTATTGGTGGGAATGCCTAAGCCCATAAAGCGTGAGTGATACTGCTTCAAATTTGTCGTTATAGGGTGTGTATGTACTCCCACTTTTTCTAGCAGCCCATCATCTTCCAGTTGCTTACGTTTGCGTAAAACTGTGTGACGCAATACAGGGTTGTACTCTTTGAAAAAGTCTTTCACAAGGCATTCAGAAAGCCACATTTCTTTTATCATGTAATTCAAGTCTTCAAAGCGGTATGAGCATTGAAAAGACGTCTGGTCAATGGAGAGTTCATCACGAATTTGCCGAACCACATGATGCTCATTGGCAGGGGGTAATGGATTACTAAGCCACTTCCAAACTTCTTCTTCAGACCCCACTTGCTCTTTGCCTGTAACAAGAGGAATGGCCTTTTCATAATCTAACCAAGGAGACTCTTTATCCCCTAAGACAAAATCAGCACCGCTATTGAGTATACCTAGCAAGTCCCAAAGTTCTCGCACATCTGTCTGGATGGGCGTTGCTGTGCCAAGAATAATGTGTTTTGTACGTTTGCCCACATACTGCATAAAGGCAAGCAGATTGTTAGGTTCTGGTGTTTTAGAACCAAAGCCACCACGCATTCTGGCTTTATGTGCTTCATCTAAAATGACAGTACCATATCTGTTTTTCAAAAGCTTTTCTGCTTCTTTAACAAACTCTTCCTTCTCTCGCTGATGCATGATAAGCCCTGTGGATACAATGGCTATCTTGTAAGGGCATTTTCTAATGGATGAGGCATCCCCTTGGGGAGAAAGTAACTGCCCCTCTACGCCAAACCATGCCTTTTTTTGTGAAGACCATACCGCCGTGGGTACGCCTAATTTATCCATCATTTCAATTTGCCATTGGTAAATCAGCGTGGATGGCGCAAGAATAAGCACAGGGCCATCTTCAAGCAGAACACTTACCAAGGCAGAAGTGGCCATAGAAAGGGTTTTGCCTACGCCCACTTCATCGGCAAGCAATAGACGTACTTTACCGTAAATTTCTCTATGCTCAAGGAACATGGTTACAAAGGAACGCTGCCAAGGCTGTAGTTGTTCCCCACCTCGGTAAATGGGAGCTTCCGCCATAGCCGCTGCAGGAATGTCATCTGGCTTTAGCACATCAACGGTAATTTCACGCCGATTTGCTACACGATTGATTTCTGCCAAAATAGCTTTGGGGAGAGGAACGCCTTCTTTCCATAAAGCCCAGAACTCTTGTTCTACCCAATCTGCGCTGTCTTCGTCATCGTCTTGCCAGACCAATTCATAGTTATGAGCAAAAGCACTTTTGGTTTCATTGACTGAGCCAATAAAGGCTTTTCGGCTTCCATCGGTATAATGGATAGACCCGGCTTTGCCATGAAGAAAAAGCCGTTCTTTAGGCACAACTCGTATTTCCACATTTCCAGATTGAAGCAAGGTATCAAGTATTTGATAGCGTTCCTTTTTGATAAGGGCTTCCGCTTCTACGTCTACCTCGTTCCAGCGTTCTTTTAAGGCAACATCACGCCCTGTAGCTACTTGAAAATCAATTAAATCTAGCTCGGAATTACAGATGATTTTCACTTCTGGTATTTGCGCAATTTCTTCCCCCACAAGCTCAAAAATAGAACTGCGAAAGTAACCAGCAATACGAAAATACTTGGTTGCTCCCTGCAAGGAAGCCGCCAAAAATTCCGTATCTAACCTTTCAGTACGGGAAGAAAAACGCTGTATCGGCATATTATTGTCCTTGAGAAAATGTCCTTTAACTATTTAAGCCAAGTCGTTGCTTCGTGTCTTTTGCTCGTTCATATGTGAGTTTCAACGATTCAGGCATAAGAGTAGTATCGTTTATGTTCATTTTTGCAAATATTTTCCCTAAAATAGCAAATTTACCTTTAGAGACTCTATCCTTTTTATATGTCTTTGATTCATCAATGCTAGAAACATCTTGAGGATTGTCTATATACCGAAACCAAGTATCAATACTCCATTTTGGAATGATAAAAAATACAGGGTCATCTTGGTTGTACGAAAACTCATTTAATCTATCGCTAACAGTTTTATTATCAGCATCTATAACAACAATAAGGATATGCTTTGTACTAGCTGATTTTCGTTTAACGGCATTGAGTGCCTGAGGAAAATTGTTTACCACATGATTTGAAGATTGAGAGATTACTGTGGGAAAGTTAGTCGGGGTTATTTTGTATTTTACATTTGCGCCCTTTTCCTTTAACCAACCACGCACAAAATTATAATGTGCTCTATCTTCACAAAGTATTGTATATTTGTAATTTTTATAATCCATGTTACTCATCCTCCATGAGTTCCAAAAGATATTCATCTATTGAAATATCACTAGAGTTTGAAAATTTTTCTATTTTCACAAAAGAATTATCATGTGATGAATATAAAATAAAAGCAGTATCCTTAAACCACTCTAGTGTCTTATGATGGTGTGAAACAATGATTGTTTGTATATTTTTATCTTCAAAGATATCTTGGATTAAATCATATAAAGGTTGTAGCTCTATGGGAGAGAGAAAATTCTCAAATTCATCAACGAATACGATGGAATCTTTTGGGCATACGCTCAATACAAGGTATAAAATGCAAAGTATTTTTTGTCCGTGTGATAATTCGTTAAAATGCAATTCATAGGGTGCAATGTCTTTTTTATGTATATCAACAAATAGCTCTTTCTTTACGCCATATTGCTTGTATTTAAATTGCTTAAACCCTCGTACAAAAGGCTTAATATGCTGAAAACTGTTTGCAACGTCAGCAATATTTTCAGAGGATATTTTTTCATACCATTCCGAAAAATTTTCGCACTCTAAGCCTAAGAAGTTTTTTGTACTATTACTTTCAGAAAACTCTAAAAATGGATTGATGGAAAGGGCGAAAATATTATTTTCGACATATACTAAAAAAGTGCGGATTTTACTGTTTCTTCTTGAAGCTAATTGTAAACCTGTTAAGCCCCAATCAATGGGGAAAGTGGATGGCTTTGCATCATCACTAACAACGGTTGCTTCTCCTGTATTACTAGAAAAAATAGCATTTCCATTTACTCGTAGGCTTTCTTTTTCTACACGACAAAGGCCTTCTTTGAAATTATAGTTCACAGTTATTTCATAGTCATAAGGAACTTTTTCTATCTCTAGCGAAAAACCAAGAGTTGACATAAAATGGCCAATTTCTTTTTCTTCCCATCTGGGAATACTGTCAGCGTCATATAGGTCAGCAATGGGCTTTGAATTTATAAGAAAAGTCTGTAAACGAGATAACACCTCAATAACGGTGGTTTTTCCCGTGCCATTAAGGCCACACAGCAATGTATGCGGAAAGTTTGGCTCTAAGATAAAATTCTTAAAGTTACGAAAACCATCTATATATATCTTTTTAAGCATGTAATACTCCAAAATTACTGTGTATTTTTACAATCTTTGATTACGCATGGCTTCCGCAAGAATACGGGCATTGCTTGCTTCAACATCAGGGGCAAAGGTCTTGCTTTTTTTAAGCCCTTCACGTTTTTCTGCCAGATAGTCAGCCATTTTTGCCATGATACCCTTATCTTGAAGATAGTTGGGGTTATTATGGATAAAATGTTCAAGGACGATATCTATTTCTATGTTCTGTGAAAGCTCAAAGAGACCATAGAGCAAGGTGCGTAAAGGGGTATCGGCAATTTCCGCACCGCCAGACATAAGAGAGCCTTTGAACTCGGTAGAGAGCTTTAATCGTGCCGCATTAGCCTTGGAGGCATCGCTCATGAGTTGGTCAAAATGATGAACTCTAAAGGCGTTGGCAAAATTTTGATAATTATCAAGCGTTTTATAACCTAAATGTTCCATTTCAGCCATTTTTAGGTAGAAGCGTTCTACAGGTTGTAATTTTTGCCATTCACCGGCTTCAAAGCCCACAGGTACAAGGAATTGCACTGCCGTTTGTACGGCAAAGTCGATAAGTTCATCTACAAAGGTTTTGCTACCAGTGTGGCGTGGAGCTTCTGCTTCTGTGACCATGTCTTTACCGTCAATACGAGAATAGGCAGTAAGCACTTTAAGTGCCGCCGCATAGCCTGCCATTTGTAAATCGGCATCGGTATATAAGCCTTCTGCACCTTGGGCGCGTACTTTATCATCAAGCCCCATAAGAGATTGTACTTGTTCTTGCACAGCTTCTTCAATTTCCCAGCCAAGGTCATCACGGAAGGTTTCTTTCTCTTGATGACGTTTACGCAAAATAAGAATGACTGTGCCTTTAACATTGGCTTCTTGTCGAAGGCCAGAGTCTGACTCTGTAACTACATACCAAGCCGCTGTCACTTGCAAACCACTTGCCCAAATAATATTGGCCATATCACCCCAAATACTGCCACTTTGATGGGTAAACATAAGCACTTGAATGCCATTGTCCGGCATATTGTCTTTCATTTTTCGATAAGCAGCTATCATGCCTTGACGAAAGCCTTCATCTTCACCCTTGATGGCAAGAGAGCGACGACTGTCCCATATCCACCGGGTAAATTCTTCAGGAGGATTTTTACGTAACCATGCAATAAAAAATTCTGTAATTTCTTCGTATTTTACCGCATCCCCATAGGGAGGGTCGGTAATGTATATATCGTTTTCTATTGCCAGTTCTTGCGCAGGATGTGAATTCACAGTATAAATACTTTCATGCTGAAAAGGTCTCGCTTTAATAGGGTCAAGTATTTTCTTTAACGCTAACTCAGTACCTCTACATCCGTAATTGTATAAAGTATTAAGAGCCTGATTATAAAAAACATTTGCAATACTACCTGTTCCTTGCCCTTTACCGCTATTCCATATACATAGTTTACTGTTATAATTTAATAATGATGCAAAGTTAGGCATAAGAAAAGCATTACAATATTTTTTAATCAACCCATTTAATAATAATTGTCGTGGGTTGAATAAATGGTGCCAATGTGTCCACCCTTTCTCTCTAATTGGCTGGTCAGTGTTATACCCCCTTTCAATAACCATATCAGGTATATAGCCTTTCTCTTGCCATTCATCTAAGTTTTTACTGACATAGTCGAAAACTTTTTGTTCACGAGTTATGTCGTCTTTTGTTACCGAACGAATCTCTGTAACAATTTTTCCATTTATTTCTTTTTGCCATTGAACACAGTAAAGCCTTTCTTGAAAAATATCTCCTTTTCGTGGAGAAATATCATGTTTATCCCATAGTCTTAATTTGCTTTTACTTCTTTCTTTACTTAGTCCATCTTCACGAATTGACTTTAAGTTTATCCTATACTCTTCATTTCCAGAAGGAGAATGAACTAAGTCTCCTTTTTGTACTGTGCCTAGTTTTACTTTTGTTAATTCATCGGAGTTTTCAGCAACTTTCACTACTATTTTGTACATTTTTGTATTAATGTTGGGCTCTAACTGAACAAAAGCCTTATAATCTTGACTTATAATCTTTGAAGGTAACAATGGTACAAGCCATCCAGATTCAGGGCATAAAACTTCATTGCAGTATATATAAGACTTAGCTTTCCAACCGTTTTCGTCAACATCAATTTCTAAGTCGCTAATTTCTTTTCTTACAGATTTTGCTACTTGCTCTTGGTAGTGTTTAATATCATTTTGTTTTGATAAATTTGCTCCAACTACATTAACATCGCCCCAAGTAAGCATACATGCTATTGGATTTAAATCAGAGGCATAAACATCACAACCTAGGCGAGCAGCCTCGTATGGAATTTGACCAGAACCAGAAAAAATATCGGCTACTTTAGGTCGATGACCAAAGCGAGCAATGCCCATTTGTTCTACTAACTCAGGGAAAGATTTTGCTGATGTTCCCAAATGTTTATTCACTTTTTCCCATATATGAAAAAATAACTCATCGCCCATTTCTTCGGGGCGCTTACCTGCTCGTACTTGCTCATTATAAGAAAGTATTAAGTATTCGCCTATTGTATTTTTTTTCGATGGAGGTAAAGCCTCTTCAATACGTTTCTGCATGGATGTAGTATCCATAGCCATAAGTAATTCAAAAATTTCTAAATCTTTTAAGTGATTGTCTGTTGCAGGAAGTAGTGTGCCAAGAATACAAGCTTTATTGAGTATAAGTGGCTTACGTCCTTTCCAATAGTTACCCAATGCCGTAAGAGCTTTGCCTAGATTTGCCATTTGCTCTTTATAGCTTTCTGCAGAAATTTTCTGCACAGGAAAAAGGTGTTCAATAAGGGCAGGTTTGTCTTTCCAAGCAAAGGGTTGTAATGCCATTATATATCTCCTTTTTCCACATAGTTGAGTAAATTTTGTGACGTCGTGGGTATAGTTGTTTTCTTTTTTGTTTTGGGTGCTTTCTTGGGGGCAACTCTTATGTTACTGCCGTCAGAAAGGGCGCAATATAAAGCTTTACGCCAACCACTCATGGTTTGATTGTCTTTTCCTGCTTCTGCTGCTGTTTTGCTGTACAGCCACCAACGTTCTTCCGGGCGCAAGGCTAACCACTTCTCATTGATGATGATACATTCTTCGGGGGCGGCGTGCTCTGCTGCCCACGCAAGTACACAAAGTTCACGGCCTAAAAAGCGGTCAAGCTTCACCTTGCCCACCGTCCATGTGCCTGTGCTGAGTTTTTTGGCTTTAAGGCGATCGTTAAAATCTCGCCGTGCCGTATCACGGATTTTTGTCCATAGCTCACGAGCAAGAATAAGCCTACACTCTATGGCTTCACGTTTGCTTTCATCGCCATCGAAGCCAAAGTCTTCATAAATATAAACTGCTTCCTGTGGTGAAGCTGGAATTTCCACAAAAAAATGGTGCATTCCAAATTCTGTGGGTGCGCCAAAGTCTGCGGTTTTAGTCACCTTGTTCAACCTCACCTTGCTCTATCTCTATGCCAAGTTGTTTGGCAAAAAGCTCTAAGTCATAGCCTGTTTGCATATGTGCCTTTTTGAAAGACATGACTACGGGAGCATCCGGGCTTAAAACCGTTTGCAAGTGTGCTAAGGCTGTTTCAATAAATGAAGCATCAATTTCCATTTCCCCAAGGGAAAGATGAATAGCTCGTGGAGCTGACCCCACCATGAGGGTCACTTGCTCAAAGGTTATATTTTTTTCCTTGGCAACTTTAAGCCCTTCATAAGTTTTGGAAGAGCTGTCTAAGCGTTTAGGTCGTGAACTGACTAAGGCCGCTGGCTTTTCCTTAATAATGGGAACGTCCTTTGAACCGGTGGCAGCAAAGGTAAAGCTTCTTTTGGTTTCAATCCCTTCGCATTCAGCAAAAACATATACTGTTGTTTCATCGCTATCTAAGGAAAAAGGCCCGGTATACTCAGTGCCATTTCTTGCTTCTGAGCCGTCTAGGGTATATTTAATGCTACCTCGTGGCGCAACAAACAATTCTACTTCTCTGCTTGCTTCATCCAATCGACTGCGCAAGGTCAATTTATTTTCCCATGTCTTGGGCGAACCTGTGACATTTTTTCCTGTGGGGTCAACGGCAAGAAATTGCACACGCAAAGCCTTTGTGGCAAGGATATTATCACTCAGCACAGGACTACTTTCTGAAACGCTGGCATCTTCTGCATAATGGATGCGTGGACTGTTGCCGGCATTGGCTACGTCGATTTTTAAGCGTACCGTTCCTGCATCATCGGGAGAGGAGTCTTCCCTTATCATGACTTCGGTGGTTTTAGGTTTAGGCTTTTTGGTAATATAGCCATTGCCTAAGTCTTCCCATAATCCACGCTGACACGCTTCATGCAATAATTGGTCAAAACCACGGCTAGGAAGCCAAGGCATTTGCGCCTTTTGCTTCATTTTATCCAGTAAATCTGTTTTACGCACATCATCTTGAGAACCAAAGAGCAGGCTTTCAGCTCTGCTACGCAATGCGTCAAAATTATTTGTAATTTCTGTATACAGTTTGATGGGGTCTGCGGTGAGAGTCTTTATGATTTGCCGCTCTCCATTATAGGGTTCAGTTGAAGAATAGGTACTATCAAGAGCTTTATGGCGCAAAATATCTTCGCCGGCACGATTGCTAGGGAAGTACACCTTATCAAACACTTGAAGCACCGTAGTGTGAAAATCTTTGTCGTATTGTGCTTTCTTTTCTTCAAGTTCTTTTCGCTGAGGGTGTGTGGCTGTAATTTCAGAGTCAGCCTTAGCTGTAGCATAGACATGCCGAGCGGCCTTTTCAACGCTGGCTATGGAAGATTTATCGCCTGTTAATACCAATAAATTATTTTTATTTACTAAAGCCTTAAAGAAGCTATCTACCACGGCTGGCGGCGTTTTGCCATCGGGGCTGATAATCAAAAGAGCTCGTGAGCTTTTCAAGGCGGCCTCTGCTTCATCCATTTCTGGTAAAGGAAGCACTCTTTCATACGCTTCTTTGGTGACTGGCTTATACATTTCTTCTAAGCTATGGCGGATAAGGTCATCCACTTTATTTTGAGGTGCTTTTTCCGCATAGCCTTGCAATTTTTTAGTCAAATTCTCTTGCCGACTAAAGTAAATTCTGTTTTCCGATGTTTGGTGTAAATACCATGCGAGCTTATGCAACTCAGCAAAAGCGGCTTTATACTTACTACCTTGATGATTAGGGGCAATGAGGCATTCAAGCATTTCACTTTCTGTCAAGCCTTTTACAGAATTGACGGCGGTGGAGAGGCTTGCCGTAAGCAAGAGCGTACCCACCTGAGATGCGTATGTAGTACCTCCGCTAATGTCTATGACTTGAGCATGAGCGCTGTCGGTGGAATCCCAAAGGTCTTTGGCGATAACGTCACGCATTTCTGATATTTCTGCCAACTTCTCACGCACTTCATGCAGAGATAAGTCAAAATGCTGCGCACCGATGAGATATATATCTTCATTGCTATTCCAAACAGATTTAAGTAAACGAGAAACAAGCTCCATAAGACCTCTTGTTTGCTTGAACTTTTCATTCTCTTTGAAAAGGGCAACAATACTTTTAAAGCTTGGGTGAAAGGGGTATGTGGACTCAATGTCATTGGCTAAAGCCTCGGCACTACGTTCCACCGTTTTAGCCTTGGCGGCTTCTGCCAGTTTTGCGGCGTATTCTGCGGCAACATCGGCAACTTCGCTTCTATCTGGCAAAGAAAGGAAAAGACGCTTGCGCAAGATTTCGTAAATTTCATTAGACTCTAAATTAACTGGGGTAATGGAAACCTCTGCACGGCCTAGCTCTTGTGTGGCATCGTCTAAAGCTCGTTGAATGAGCTTGCCGCCAGTTTCATAGGCGGCTTCTAGGTCTGATACCACGATACAAATATTCTTTTTCTTTTGCGCCGCTGTGAGCATATTGGAAAAAGCTCTAGTGATAACGTCTGCTATAGTTCCTTGACCTAGTTGCTGGGTGCTATAGTAGTGGAAATATGGGGGCATTTCGTCAAGCAAAATGAGAATAGGCTCATCGCCTTCAAAAAGCTCAAGCCACGCCTTTTCATCGGGAGCTTTCGCCCCGGCTTCCCAATATTCTTTGAAGAGCGACTCTTTGCCAAGCTGACGTGCTATTTCACCCCAAATATAGGTGTGGGGATTGTTTCTGCCATTGAAAGCAGCAATTCTGGCGGAATTAAAATCTGATTGGTAAGGCATTACGCCAATGAGAGCATTTCTAAGCGCAGCATTTTTTGCAAGAAGGCCAAAGCCCACCATCAGGTGCGTTTTACCGCCACCCATTGCTTGCTTTAAGTGGAATACGGTATCATTGGACTTTCCTGCAAGACGTGCCATACCCTTGGCAAGCAAGGTTTGCATACCGTCTGTGATGAAAGTTTTTTTGAAGTATTCCTGCCCATCGGTATCTTGAATGATTTGGTCGAGCTGCTCTATCTGGTCGCCAACACTTATTTCAAGGGCGTTAGGCTGTAATGTACATGCACTGCGGACGGTTTTCATCTATCTGCTCCTCATTGCTAGGGTATGCGATTTAGCTATTTTCCAGTCGCAAAAATTTTGCTATTATAGACAGAAAAAATGAGAAAGTCAAATACTCTTAGATAATGTAACATATTAAAAGATAATGCTTTTTTTGATACATACTACCTTTTCAACTTCCTACGCAGATACTCCATAAAGGCTGCCCTCGTATATCCAATTTTAGAGCCTACACGCACTTTACCTTGTGGTCCTTTGCGTAAAGCGTCATCATTGCTAAGCGTTTTTGCAGATATTAATCCCCCCGTGGCTTTTGAAGCTTCAAGACGTGAAACAACCGGTGGCAGTTCACGTTCTATGGCAGAAAAAAAACTTTCTATATCTGTGCCATAAGTTAGAAGCTTGTTACTATAATCAAATGAATTTCGGTGGTTGTGGTACATGACCATGCTCCTGTGTTGAAGGTTAAGCATATCTTCATAGATATTCGATAAATGCTATATTTCCAGCAGTTAAAGTGCATTGCAAATAAAGATATCAAATTATCTATGAAGTATGCTCTTTAGGTTAGGATGGGTCACGGAGGGATTTTGATTGCAAAAAAATAAACTATTTTCTTGATTTCAGCTCATTAATGAGGAAATTGGCTTCGCTACCTATAAGCATCATCAAGGGCTTTTGGTAGAGCCTTTGGCTCATAGCTTCAGCTGAGCACTTCTTCTCACTTGCAAGTCGTTCAATAAATTCTATTTGGCCCACACTTATAGACTTACTCCCACCGCCGTTGAATTTGGATTTGTCATCCATAGGATTGTTATTATACTGACTCTTTTTCGTCGCTTGGTTTGGGTAATATGTGCTTTGTGGTTCTTTTTCTCCTGATAACATAGCCAGTTGTGCTTTACTGTTGTTGATGGCGGCTTGCGATGCGGAATCTATATCTTTTCCTTGACCAAGCATGGTTGCCTTGTTGCCGTCGGCGCTTGCCACGGTGGCACTGCAAATAATTCGTTCTGCATTTTCTGCTACAAATTCCACTGAAATACTATTTAGACTCATAAATGATCCTTTTCTTAAGACCTCTGCGCAATTCATTGCGCAAGGTCTTTGAAGCGTTGACGGTAGTCAATGCGACCGAAAATCAAGAATAGGCGAAGCTTTGCTGCGCCGTTAAGTGATTGATTTTCGTGCCTTTACCTCTGCACACTCATTTTTGTGTTTATGTGTAGATATATATTTTGCACTGGAAAGCTATATTTAAAAATAATTGTGCAGAGGTCTTTTCTTGTTAAAAATTGATTAAGTGCAAAGTTATACAAGCTTAATATGGATACCCAAACCCTGCAAAACTTTCTTGATGGTGTCATGCCGGGGATGAGCACCATGCCTCAAACTGCGGTATAAGTTGGTACGGTCAAGACCGGTGGAAGCTGCTAAATGACTCATGCCTTGAGCTTTAGCCATATCCCCAAGCACTTGATAAAAAACGGCATTACCTTGTGCCTCTGCATGTTTTAGTTTGG